>CAMLOB010000402.1 GCA_946481475.1 uncultured Chlorobiota bacterium
AACGAAGTAGGTTCCCGCTGCCATGGCAGCGGGAACCTACTTCGTTCGTCTCCTCGGCGAGACGGGAGAAGTGATTGCGATTGACCGGCTGCTAAAGGAATGAATTCTTCCGGTCCGTCGGCTTCTCCAAAAAGAATCGGCAATACCTCTTGCATCCGACCGTCTTCGGGGCTACTTTTGACGGAGCTATGCCGCGCAAACTTATCATACTGACCACTCTTCTCGGCCTGCTGATCGGTACCATCGGTCTGCCGACCAACGTCCATGCATGCCGCATGGCGAAGGAGGAGAAGGTGGCGAAGACGTGCGGTATGTGTGCTCCCTCACATCAGGAGGGGGGAGAAAAGGAGGAAAATCCCTGCTGTCAGGATCGGCTCGAACTTCAACACACCGACGATGCTTCTCCGGTAAAGGCCGAAATGCAGGTCGCCTCGCCGGTGATTGTTGCCCTTCTGGTCTGGTCTTTTGTTCGGACCGAGATCCTCTCTTCCGCCTTCCACGCGTTCTCCGCACGCGCCCATTCCCCCCCTCTCGAAAAGCGAAAACAGTCGACCTATCTCTTCAACTCATCATTTCTGATCTGAGTTAACCTTTCCGCGAACCGGTCGGTCCGGCGGAACGGGTGCACTATATCCGTTCCCGACGCCGCACCGTATCCGTTCCATTCTCTGCAATCCTGTCCACGCACGTAGTCCGTCCGGTTCGGCATGCTGCCTTGTCGTATGGACATCACGATCTGCCCGAACATCCGGGACGTGAAGATACTGCTGACGGCAAAGGGAGAGATGGCAACGGAACTGATCCGAAGCCGGTTGATCCGGCATCCTTTATCGTACGGACAGATCAATTTCCTGAACCGATGAGGCCAAGAACAATACTTCCGGTTTTTCTTCTGCTCTGCGCAATTCCCGGGGGCGTCGCCGCACAGTCGGTCGATTCCCTGCTGGCGATTGCGCTGCGCACCCATCCCGGTTTTGAGGAGATCGGGTTTGCCGAAGAAGGGGCCGAAGCCCGCGCCCGAGCCGCAGGGGCTTGGGAGGCGCCGCGGATCGGCCTGCAGTTCCAGATGCTCCCGCCGACGAATCCGAATCCTGTGAGCAAGGGGGAGACGATGCTGATGGTGGAGCAGGGAATTCCGCTCGGGGGACAGAATCGTGCGATGGCCGAGGCCGAACGGAGCATGGCGGCCGTTGCCGAACCGGAGCGGGAGGCGTTGCGGAGGGAGTTGCGTGCAAGGATTGAAGAGGAGTACTACGCGATATGGGAGATCGATCGGCAACGGGAGTTGAACCGACTGAATCGTGAGCTGGCCGAGGTCCTCTACGAGGATGTGGAGATCCGGTATACGGTGAACCGGACCCCACAGACCGATCTCTATGCGATTGCTCTGAGGATCGAACGACTTAACGCCGAGGAGATACTTCTTGCGCAGCAACGGGCCGAAAGGAGCGTCCGGCTGAACGCAGTTGTCGGAAGGGCTCTGGATGATACGGTGATCGTTGTCGATGAACCGACGTTCGATTCTCTCCCTCCGTTCGATGAACTGGTTGCTGCGCTTCGGGACCATCCCGATCTGCGGCGTATGGAGCGGATGGCCGAAGTGCAGGAGTCGATGGCCGATGCGGCCCGAAGCGATCTGAAGCCGATGCTGATGCTTCGGGGAGGAGTCTCCTGGATGCCTGAAGGGCATCCGGTCCGGACCCGGACACTGGGAGAAATGGTCGATGCCTTCCACAGTACCGGAAGCACACATGGTCAGCAGATCGGTCTGACGGTCGGCGGTATGCTCTCGCTCCCCCTGGCTTCCTGGTCGCGGTCCGGTCCCGAAGGGAGAGCAGAGGCGGCCGAGCTTGCCGCACGTGAGACTCTTGCCGGACGGGACAGAATGCTGCGGGAGATGACGGCGATGCTGCGCAGGCCGTACGGGATGATCGAGCGGGGGAACACGATGATCGGGTTCTACCGCGACCGGCAGATCCCCCTGCTGGAACAGCAACTGAAAGCATTACGGACCGACTACATCGGGAGTCGGACGGACTTCAGCAGGTTGCTGGAAGTGTACGAGATGCTGGTGATGAGCCGGGAAGAGATTGTGATGCGGGAAGGGGAAATCGCCAGAGCGTGGGGGGAGATTCGGGAGTTGGTCGGGGAGTGAGGGAGGGGAGTCAAGAGTCGGAAGTCAAAAGTCAAGAGTCGGGAGACATCGAAGGTCGACTCCTGAAAGCTCATAGCTGACGGCTGACTGCCACTCCCGGAACACCCGTAGAGAACAGGATGCTCCGAGAAGTCCCGGAATTCAATCAAGTCGGGAAAACGGCTGACCGCTCAAAGCTGACGGCTGATCGCTCATAGCTGACGGCTGACTACCGGAACACCCGGAGAAAACAGGGCGCTTCGAAAAGCCCCGGAACTCAATCAAATCGAGTATCAGAGACAAATACCATGACAACGCAGTCAAAAATCATCGCTTCGGTCGTCGCTCTGGTCCTTCTGGCTGCCGGGGTTGCTGCGGGCTATTTTCTGTTGCCCGGCTTTGTCGGGATGGCCGGACACAATCACGATGAGGAGACGGTCTATTTCTGCCCGATGCATCCGCAGGTACGGCAGAACGAACCGGGGGTCTGCCCGATCTGTCACATGGATCTTGTCCCCGAGAACACTCCCGAAGCCATGGCCGAACATGCCGAAGGAGAAGGGGAGGTGGTTCACGTCACGCCCCGGCAACGAGTCATTGCCGATGTCGCCACGGTCGAAGTCTATTACCGTCAGCTTCAGACCGATATCACCGCACCGGCTACGGTGCAGGTGAACGAGGCTACGCAGAGAATGGTGACTGCCTGGTTTCCCGGACGGATCGAAAAGCTGTATGTGGACAAGACCGGAGACTATGTGGGGAAGGGGAGTCCTCTCGCAACGGTCTACAGTCCTGAAATTATCACCGCACAGAAAGAATACCTCCTTGCACTCGACACACGGGACCGGAAGCTCCTGCCGTCGATTGAGCGGACGGGAGAACGTGCCGATGCGGAAAGGGGAGAGGATCGACTGGTGGCCGCATCGGAGGAGCGTCTGAAACTTCTCGGCATGACCGACGGGCAGATCCGTGCCTTGAGGGAGAAGGGGGAGATTGCACGGACAACCACGATTTTCTCAACGGCAAGCGGTGTCGTCACACGACGGAATGTGGTTGAAGGGGCCTATGTGAATGAGGGGACGACGCTGATCGAAGTCGTTGACCTCTCCTCGGTCTGGGTGATCGCGAACGTCTACGAGAGCCAGGCCGGACTGGTCCGTTCCGGTATGTCGATGTCGGTGACCGGCCCGTCGCTGAACGGAGAGACCCTGAACGGACGCATCGAATACATCTATCCGATGGTCGATCCGGAATCCCGCACGATCCAGGTGCGGGGTGTCTTCGCCAATCCCCGACTTCGGTTGAAACCGGGTACCTATCTGACAGCTTCGATTCCTCATTCGGCAGTTGATGCTCTTGCCGTACCGGTCGGTGCGGTGATCCGTACCGGCGAGCGAGATCTTGTCTACGTCGATCTGGGGGAACATATGTTCGAAGCGCGGGAGGTGACGCTTGGGATGAAGGCGAACGGTTACTATCAGATTGTCGGCGGGGATATCAAACGTGGAGACCGGGTGGTGGCCGAGGGGGGCTATCTCCTGGACTCCGAACGGGAGTTGAGCAGCGGATCGGGAGGAGAGCATAATCACTAACACCTTGGTGCTCGTTCGTGTCCGTATGCCATCCGCCAGGGCGGACATCAAAGACTGCGGCGGATTGTGACTTGGCGGTAAATCCTTGCACAAGGAAAGCCTGCGACAGAGCACAAAGCATAGAATATGATTGAACGCATAATAGACTGGTCGGCACACAACCGGCTTCTTGTCGGACTGATCTTCCTGCTCCTCGCCGGAGCCGGCGTCTGGGCCGTGGTCACAACGCCGGTTGATGCGATTCCCGACCTGTCGGACAATCAGGTGATTGTCTTCACCGAGTGGATGGGACGCTCTCCGCAGATCGTTGAAGACCAGATCACCTATCCGTTGACGACCGCTTTGCAGGGGTTGCCCGACGTCAAGGGGGTTCGTGCCCAGACGATGTTCGGCATGAGTTTCATCTTCGTGATCTTCGAGGATGGCATCGATCTCTACTTTGCCCGGCAACAGGTGGCCGAGCGGATTGCCACTGCCGCAGCCGATCTCCCTCCGGGAGTGACGCCGACGATGGGACCGGACGGAACCGGTGTCGGGCATGTCTACTGGTATACCGTCGAGGGAGAGGGGTATGATCTGGCGATGCTCCGCTCGATTCAGGACTGGTTCATTCGCTACAAACTTGCGGCCGTTGACGGCGTTGCGGAGGTCGCTTCGATCGGTGGCTTCGTCAGGCAGTATCAGGTGGATGTCGATCCGGCGATGCTCCGCTCGTTCGACGTGACGTTCTCCGACGTCGTCAGGGCGATTCGTCGGGCAAACAACGAGGTGGGGGGGAAGCTGATAGAGAACAACGATGCGGAGTTCTTCG
>CAMLOB010000403.1 GCA_946481475.1 uncultured Chlorobiota bacterium
CAAAAACACGGAAAGGAAGGACTCCGGAAGAGCCGATAACAGATCCTGAGCATTCCGGTCTTTCTTCCCTGCTCCTCTCTCCTCGCGGAGGAGAGAGCTATCGCAGAGGAGAGATTCTGCCGATCAGATGGCGAGGGATCGACGAGGCTCGGGTGCTGGTGCAACTGAGCGCCGACGGTGGGAACTCCTGGCGGAACATCGGAACGACGACCGATGCAAGAGGGATGGACTGGGCGATTCCCGAAGAGATGCCGACAGGCTCACACTACCGGATTCGCCTTCGCCCCCTCTCCCCCGAAACGAACTTCCGGAATGCCGAGCGTGTGCTCCCGCTGACCGACGAGGGAATCAGCGTGGATATGAGTCAGGACGGAACGATGCTCGTCACGGCCGGTCGAGAGAAGGAGGTCGTCCTCTGGGACATCGACGCCGGACGCCGCATCCGGACGATGACCGGACACACCGCCCCGGTTCAGTCGGTCCGGTTCAGTCCGGACGGATCCCGGATCATCTCCAGCGCCATCGACAGCAGCGCCGTCATCTGGGACGTCGCATCCGGGGAGGCCGAACATGTCCTTCGCGGAATACCGGATCGCGAAGACCGACAGGAACTTGTCTGGTGGGCCGACTTCAGTCCGGACGGACGCCTGGCCGCAACCGGACATGACGACGGA
This sequence comes from uncultured Chlorobiota bacterium, assembly GCA_946481475.1. The sequence continues at coordinate 675 of CAMLOB010000403.1, forward strand.
ACGGTCATCATCTGGGACGCAGCCACCGGAACCGAGCGGTCCCGTCTGCATCCCCACTCCGAAGCGATTCGTTTCCTGGCATTCGCCGGGAACGGTGACAAGATTCTGGCAACCGGCTCCGACAGGTTCGGAAGCGTCACCGATCTTGCAACCGGCATCACTCAACGATTTGAACATCGTTCCGTTCGGAAAATGACCGAGGAGACGGAGAGTGCTGCGACGATGGACGACTACCGCGAAGCCCTCAGGCGGAACCTTGTCCACGGCATCATCCTGACGACGGACGGCTCCACGGTCCTGACCTGCGGCTACGACGGCTTTGTCCGGTTCTGGAACGTACGGACCGGAGAACTGATCCGCGAGAAGGATTATAACAACGGCACCGAGATCGCCATGCTGGAGATGAGCCGGGACGGATCGCTGGTTGCGGCCATCGGAAGCAACGGTGAGAGCCTCATTCTGGATCCGTTCTCCGGAGAGGTGTTCGGACGCATGACGATCAACACCCCCGACACGGTCATCCCGATGATCCACGCCGCATTCGGTTCCGACGGGACCCGACTCGCCGTCAGCCACATGAACGGATCGGTCAGTCTGTGGAACGTCGCAGAGAAGAGCGATCCGTTCGGCGGTGAGGAGTGGAAGATCGAATAGACGCACCGGGGGAAGGGGACAGGCTCACCCGGCTTCTCCCCGCCTCCGCTCTGCCCGTTTCTTTCCGATCCACCCCGACCAGCACGGTAGGCCGCAAGCTGCCGCGAGGCTCTGTAATCGCTGGTATCCACTCTCTTTTCCCTCGTTCCAACGTTCGAATATCCCTATCTTCAGGTTTTTGACGAAGCACGGCGGGGCCGCTCCCTCCTGCTCAGACAGTCTGTCCGATCATTCATCATTCAATGCAAACGGAATGCTGATTTCCATTGTTCGCACACTCGCAACTGCTCTGCCGATCCTCCTGATCCTGGCGTCGGAAAGCCGGGGACAGTATTATGATGAGAGTCCGGCAGACTGGCGTGTCATCTACTCCGAAGGGGAGGCCGACACGCTGGTAAAACCGGATGAGATCGTTTTCTTTCTGAGGATCGAGGCCAGTCACCTGAACATCGACTCGGCCCGGATAGAGTATGAGAAGAAGATGGAGAAGCTGACCGAGTTGACGAGGAAGATGAAGATCCGGGAGGAGGACATCCGGATGAACCTGCTGGATATGGAACCGGATGATCTGATCCGGGGGATGGAGGGGACCGATTTCAACCCGAGAGCATTCTCCTCAAGTTCCGACGAGTCGGACCTGCGCGAGTACTATGTGATGCGTTCGATCACGCTGACGCTGCGCGATCACTCGAAGTATACCGAGTTCCTCGCCGAACTTCTGAAAGGTGGTATCGAACTGGAGCGCTCCCCCCTCTCCAGGGTTTCAAATCCGGCGGAAATCCGGAACCAGTTGACGCTCAGAGCGATCAGAAACGCACGCCGCCACGCCGAGACGCTGGCCGGGGAAGTCGGGATGCGGATTGCCGATCCGATCCGGGTGGGACAGCCGGAGTGGTACGGCGGGTCGGACTATTCCTACGGCTCGTATGGAAATCCCTATGGGGGAGACTATGGAGTCTCCGAAGGACGCCGCTCCCCCCTGACACCCGACATGATCTCCTTCACCGTCTCGGTCAGCGTTACATTCCAGATGGTCTCGCAAAGCGAAACGAAGTGAAGACCGATCAGAGTTTTTCTCCGGATGTTATGACCGCAACAGGGATTCGCAGCGGATTGCAGGGAAGGATTCGGCTGATGCGCCCGAGCCATTGGCTGAAGAACGTCTTCGTCTTTGCTCCGCTGGTCTACAGCAAAACGTTTTTCGAACCCCACTATCTGCTTCGGGCCGTCGAGGCGTTCGCCGCCTTCTGTCTGGTCAGTTCGGCCGTCTACATCTTCAACGATATCGCCGACCGGAAGGCCGATGCCGAGCATCCGAAGAAACGATTTCGTCCGATCCCCTCGGGGGCGGTCAGTCCCGCCTCGGCGTGGATCCAGCTTGCCGTCGTCCTTCTCTGCGCCGGACTTCTGACGTTCCACCTCCCCTGGCGGGCCGGGCTTCTGGTGGGGATCTATCTGGTGATCAACGCCGCCTACTCGTTGGGACTGAAGCATGTCGTCCTGGTCGATATTTTCATCATCGCCGCCGGGTTCATGCTGCGGGTGCTGACCGGAGGCTACGCCATCGAGGTGCCGATCTCGAACTGGCTGGTCATCTGCACGCTCTTCCTCTCCCTCTTTCTGGGCGTGGCCAAGCGCCGGAGCGAGATCAACAATCTGGAGCGGGGGGAATCGCGGAAGGTGCTGGACGACTATACGCCGGAGCTTGTCCGGACCATCATGATCGTCTCGGTCGCCGGTTCCATCATGAGCTATACGCTCTATACGCTCAGCGACCGGGTGCTGGAGATCTTCGGCACCGATAAACTGATCTACACCGTCCCGATCGTCATGTTCGGCATGTTCCGCTATCTCTATCTGGACGAGAAGAAACAGACCGCCGAGAATCCGGTGACGGTGGTGGCGCGCGATCCCTCGCTGATTCTGACCGCCGTCGCCTGGGGAGCCGTTTCGATGGCGATTATTTATCTGGGATTGTAGTCTCTCCAGGTTACATCCCTCCCTCGTCTCCGTCATCTCTCCGTTCAAACGCGGATCCTTTTCCCTTTTACGGAGCTGATGCAATGAATCGATCATTTCTCTTTCTCGTCCCGGTTCTCCTTTTCCTCTCCTCCGGAATCGCTCCCGGTCAGTCGGATCTTTTCGATCCTGACAGTCCTCTCCCCATCCCCGACTCGCTTCAGCACGTGGGAACGCTCTTCACGTCGATGGGATCGTGCGGCCGGTTCATTCTCCCCCACGACCAGCCGTTCGGCCTCTGGCAGGATTCGGCGGAACCGGCACGGCTGGTGAAGCGACTGGAGTTTATCGGTCAGTGCAAGGACTTCACCATGCCGGAAATCGACTTCAGCCGCTATGCCCTCATCGGAATGGATTTCTTCATCGACTGCAACGGACAGGTGAGAGTATCGGTGAGGAATGATACGGCGGCCCGGGTCTACCGAATCTTCGCCGATATTCACGATGGAATGTGCCGCGGGATGACCTCACGCGATTACTGGCTGCTGGTGCCGGCTCTTCCGGAGGGGTATCGGGTGGAGATGGTGACGCGTCGGTTTGAGAGGTCGTGGGAGGACGAGGTGGACGGAAGGGACAAGGGGGAGGGCCGGGATGGAAAGTAGAAGGGGAAGTGACGAATTCAGGTTTTGACGGCCTGGGGTTTGATGTTTCCTTCCATCAAGCGGGCAATGGGTTTCAATTCGTCGATGTTCTCGAAGATGATCTTCAGGATGGCGGTCATCGGGACGGCGATGATCATGCCGGTGATCCCCCAGAGCCAGCCCCAGAAAATAAGGGCGACCAGAATCAGGAGCGGACTCAGATTCATACTGAAGGCCATCATCTTCGGCTCCACCACGTTCCCCATCACCGTCTGCATGCCGACGAGAATTACCAGAATGATCAACGGCGTGACGACCGAATCGAACTGAAGGAAGGCCAGCAGAACCGGAAAGACCTCCGCAAGAAGAGAGCCGATGTTCGGTATGTAGTTCAACAGAAAGGCAAGGAACCCCCAGAAGAGGGCGAAGTCGACGCCGAAAAGCCAGAGAACCAGAGAAGTGAGGGCACCGGTGGCCAGACTGATCAGCGTCTTTGCCAGGATATACTGGCGGACCTGTCGGTCGATCCTCTCGATAATGCCGGCGATTCGCTCGGAATGCTCCTCGCGAAATCCGGTCCGCAGCTTCGCCCCCATGTC
>CAMLOB010000404.1 GCA_946481475.1 uncultured Chlorobiota bacterium
GCAGCTTCGGCATCGTCACCATCGGATTGGTCACCTGGATCCACATGAAGCGGATATCCCCCCGGTCGAGGGCGCGAAACATCTCGACGGTGTGAAAGGTCGGTTTCGACGGAATGTTCTCCACCGGCACGCCCCATATCTCCGCGGCCATCTTCCGGTCTTCCTCGCTGGTCACCACGCCGTGCGGCAGCCTGTGCGTCAGCGTTCCCACCTCGCGGACCGTGCCGCAGGCCGAGGGCTGACCGGTCAGGGAGAAGGGACTGTTGCCGGGCGTGGCGATCTTGCCGACGAGCAGATGGATGTTGTAGACAAGATTGTTGATCCACGTCCCCCGGGTATGCTGGTTGAATCCCATGCACCAGAGACTCATCACGTTCTTTCCGGGATCGCCGTACAACGCGGCCAGGTAGCGGATATCGGCGGCGGAGACACCCGAAAGCTTCTCTACTTTTTCGGGCGTGTAGTCCTTCAGGAAATCGACCAGATCATCGAAATCCGATTCCATCGCCTCGTCCTCGAACTTGAATCCGTCCTCCAGACCGTAGCCGATATTTGTCTTTCCCCGCTTGAAGGAGACGTGGTTGGCGACGAACTCTTCGTTGACCTGACCGTTGCGGATGATCTCGTGGCAGATCGCATTGGCGATTGCCAGATCGGTCTGCGGCGCAAAGAGGATAGACCGGTCGGCGGCCATACTCGTGCGAGTGGTTCGCGTGGCCAGATCAATAATCCGGGCTCCCCCCTTCATCTTTCTGTCGAGCAGACGGGAGAAGAGGACCGGATGCATCTCCGCCATGTTGTTCCCCCACAGGACAAAGACGTCGGCATGGTCGATGTCCTCGTAGCACCCCATCGGCTCATCGAGTCCGAACGACGTCATGAACCCGGTGACCGCACTCGCCATGCAGAGTCTGGCGTTCGCCTCCAGGTTGTTCGTCCCGATCCCCCCCTTCATCAGCTTCGAGGCGACGTAGCCGTCCGGTATCGTCCACTGTCCCGAACCGTAGAGGGAGACCGAGTCCTTGCCGTATTCGGCAATCGTCTCCTTGATCTTCTGCGCCACCAGATCGAGAGCTTCGGCCATCGGAACCGGAGTCAATCGTCCATCCTTCCGCACATAGGCCTGCCTCAACCTGTCTGCGCCGTACAGAGCAAGAATCGTGTGGTATCCCTTGACGCAGCAGAGACCTTTGTTGACCGGACTGGCAGGATCCCCCTGGACGGCGACGGCACGTCCGTTCTCAACGGCCACAAGGAGTCCGCATCCGACACCGCAGAAGCGACACGGCGTCTTCTTCCAGACAACCCCCTCGTTCTCCCCCAACACTCTCCCCTCTCCGTACCCCTCGTACCCCTTGTCCCCCTTCTGATTGAACGTAACGGTAGGGAACAAAGACTGAGCAACGGAAAAGGCCGACCCTGCGGCAGCCATTCTGAAGAACTCGCGACGGTTCATCGTGTACTCTCCTCATGTTGTTGTTCGGGATCGTCGTAGCCGGCCACCAGGGCAAGGAAGGCAAGGGAGTCGATGTTCAGCAATTCGGACTGCAGGATCGTTTCCTCTTCCCTGCCGTTGGTGTCGGTGACAAGAACAAGCAGATCGCGGTTGTCTGCGGGATGGACGGAGCACTCCTTTATCTGCCGGAGCCGGCGCATCAGCTCATCCTTTTTTCCATCGACCGGATAGGCCAGATAACTCATGATGGGCATGGGACCTCCACAACAATGTTCGATAGTTTCCGGTTCCGGAGGAGATACTTCTACCTCCGCAAAGAATCAATTCAGCATACAGGCTCCTCTCCCACCACCGTTCAGCTCCTCCTCCAGCCGGATCGCCGCCGGGAACAGGATGTTGTTCTCTACATGGACATGGCGGTGAAGATCCTGCTCGAACTCCTGCAGCTCCTTGAACAGCACCCGATAGGTTGTGCAGGCGTCAGGAGGAGGCATGTAGTTATTGGTCAGTTCACGTATCTCCGCCATCTCGTCGCCGGCCGCCTCGTGTTCCTTCAGCATCACCTGAATCGGATCATGCACCGTCGCGAAGGGGGAAGCCTTGACCGGCAGCCCCTTCTCCTTTGCCTGTGCCAGATTCCATATATAGGGGAAGAGGACTCGCTCTTCCTTCATCATATGGGAGAGCATCTCCTCGGCAATCAGAATAAACTTCTCCTCGATGCTGACCATGGCCGGATGCTTTGCCCCGTGAACGCGGGCAACCTTCTCGGCATGCGTCTGGATCGTCGGCAGAACGGAGCGGACATAGGTATGATGATTCTGAAGAATATAGTCGATCAACAGTTCAGGACTCCACATACCGAAGCGTGGTTCCCCTGCCGATGGGGCGGCGAGCGTCACGTTCAGATCTTCGATCAAACGCTCGACATCCACTCCCTTTTTGTGACAGGCCTGTTCGATCGTTGCCCCGCCGCCGCAACAGAAATCCAGCTCGTACTTCTGAAATACGGCGGCTGTCCGGTAGTCGGTAACGACAACTTCCCGGATGGTTCTGTCGGCAGCAAGATTCGTCTGGTTCATTATGGTTCCTCGTAAACGATGAATGGATATACCTATCCGTCTCCGTGCATGGGAAACGAGAATTATCTGCGATTTACGGTGCCAGCCGTTAGTCAAATCTGGTCACTTTATCCCTCAACTCCGCTACCGTCGTCCCGGCAAAGACCTGCGAAAGCTCCGTCCGCACAGCAGCCCACCACTGGTGCAGAGGACAGGGTCTCTGCTCACCACATCCCGGCAAGCCGAGCAGACACTCAAAGAACAGTTCCTCCCCGTCAATGGCGGTGACAATCTCCCTGAGTGTGATCCGGTCGGCCGACCGGGCAAGAGCCACCCCTCCGTTCGGTCCGCGGTAGGAAATAAGGATGCCCTCCTGCGCCAGGGTCTGGACAATCTTCGCAAGGAAATGATAGGAGATATTCAAATGTTCCGCAACCGCACGTACCGGCACATATTCCTCTGCCTTCTGTACTGTCGCTATGTGCAGAACGCTTCGTATCCCGTACTCACACGTCTTCGACATGATTTTCATGAGCGGTTATCCGGTTCTGACCGACATTAAAGTTTTCGGACTCCTTTATCTGAAAACAAGATAAAAAAACGGGGGCATCTGGAAAAGAAACAATGCATATCGCTATCCAGCCCCCGTTTGTCGCTTAAGGAAATACTAGCACGTGTACCTATAAGACCACGGCACGCAGAATAACGCAACACAAAAAATGCGGGTACTGAAAAAAAAAATTGAGGGAGGGAAATGAGCTGTCAGCAGTCAGCTTTGCGTCTTTGCTCTTCGCGTGATTCCGGTAACATGGCGGTCAGGGACAGAAACAGGTTCAGGTAAGCGGAGAAATTTCGGCCCCTCACCTCACCATCCTCTCCAGCAGATGCTCCAGCGTTCTCTCCACATCGGTTGTGAAGCCGGTGTGGACCGGCGAGGTCTGGATGATCGTGCTCCGCTGTGCGGTCAGCCAGTAGAAGCGTTCGCGCTGCGTCAGCCGTCCGATCTCTCCGGCCTGCGGGTCTCCCTGACAGATCTTCGGAATGATCGCGAGATACCGCTCGATCTTCTCCCGATCAAGCTCCGGAGCAAAAGCCTGCAGTCGTTCCCAGTCCGGCTCGATCCGGGCTTCAAGGAATTTCCGTCCGGCACAGGAGAGGATCACGCCGGCGTTGATGAACTCCTCACGCTCCACCCGGGGGACCACGCGGATCACGGCGTAATCAAAGGTGCAGATGTCGTGCATCGATCGCCTCCTTCACAAATTCACGTCCATGTTCCAGCCGATTGGTCAGGAACTCTTCGTAGATGCTTCGTCCCTCCTCCCCCCGCTCCAGCCACTCCTCCGGGATCAGGGCGACAATATCGCGCAACGCTTCGGGCGTCAGTCTCCCCCGCAGAAATTCATCGGCCTCCTCAAGTTCGTCGGCAAACGGAAGAAGCATATGGTCTTTGATCTGCCGGAACGGATTGCGGCTATTCTCCGGAAACCGGTCCCAGTCGTGCTGATAGAAGAGAGCCGCCCCGTGATCGATCAACCAGAGCTCCCGGTGCCACCAGAGCATGTTGGCGTTCCGCGGAGTCCGGTCGACGTTTGCGGTGTAGGCATCGAACCAGACGATGCGCGAGGCGAGTTCGCCGGAAGGTTGTTCGATCAGCGGGTCGTACATGATCGAACCGGGAAGGTAATCCAGCGCCAGATTGATTCCCCCACTGGCTTTGATCAGATCCTGAATCTCCGGATCGGGCTCGGTCCGGGCCATCTCCGGATCCAGATCGACAAAGACGATCTCCGGCACCCTGAAGCCGAGAAGACGGGCAATCTCCCCGGCGACAAGCTCCGCAATCAACGCCTTCACCCCCTGTCCGGCCCCCCGGAACTTCAGGACGTAGAGACCGTCGTCGTCCCCTTCAATAATGGCCGGCAGCGATCCCCCCTCCCGCAACGGGGTCACGTATCGCATCGCATTGACGGTTCGCAGCTTCATGAACAAGAATAAGATGATGAC
>CAMLOB010000405.1 GCA_946481475.1 uncultured Chlorobiota bacterium
TATGATTCCTCAGACTCGGCATAAGAGATCTGAGACTCTGAGAGGCTTTGGTCATAGCCTCCGCTCCCTTTCCAAACCTTTCGTTTGCCACTGTTCTTCCTGTAGAGATGTTTTATTGATTGACCATTTCCACCACTGCGATTTCCCTCTCACTCAACTCATACAATTCACACACCAGCCGATCAATCAACCGGTCGGTGGCTTCGATCTGGCGTTCGAGCATGGTCTTGTCATGCCCGGTTCTGATGGCTGCCAGACGCTTGTGCAGATCAAGCATGGTCTCGACATGCGTTTCCAGTTGCACTGCATGTTCAGAATCGGCAAGCGGAACGGGTGCGTTTTCGATATACTGCTTTGAGTACTTGAAGTATCCTCCACGCAATTCAGTACTCTGTTGCTTCACGAAGAGATCAAAGACTGAAGAGTTCAGGATGCCAAGCAGGTACTTGATCGAGATATCCTCGCCACGCGGTCTGATACCATAGAATGGTCCGCTTCCTCCGCCTGTCATGTGGAGACTCCGATCATCGTAGATGACCGTGCTTCTCTGAGCCGTCACCTGAATAATCAGCTTTTCTTTTTCCATCTTCGTCAGATTCTGGGAACGACCAAAGGCATGCCATCCTTCCCGATCCCACTTTCCACGCTCTCGTGCTCTGAGAACCGACTCCTGACTCTTGAGATACTGCCATGCATGTCGATAATCCTTCTTCAACTCATCAGACGGAATCAGTTCCGCCCGACTTGAATTGACTTTATACGGGAAGAGCATCCAATGCCGTATGGCAGGGTAGCTGTAAGGAACAAGTTTGTCGGGAACGATAAAAGGCTTGAGAATTTCTTGTTCAATATTGTGCCGATCAGATAGAACGAACACGTCATCTGCACTTGTTTGGAGACCTACGAAAATCTCCGAGATCTCCCCCAACTTCACCGGCATATCACTCAACTTCCTGAAGAGATCACGCCCCGGACCGATGACAAAATTCCACTCGCCGGCACTCACTTCCTCTTCGTCAATTCTTCCCTCTTCCGATCCTTCCCCATCGGTTCGGATCGGTCCGGATTCCTGCGCCAGTCGCCAAGTGTCCAGGTCATCCACCTTTTCATAAATGAAGTCGATATTCGGCTCTCTGGTCAGGAAGAGAAGGCATGTATAGGTAGTGGCACCGTCGAAGATCTGCGCATCGCCGAAGTGAACGACCTTCCGCAGATGACTTCCTTCAGCGATCAGTTCCCGTAGCGTCTCACCATACCTCGCATTGAAAAACTTGTGGGGAAGGATATAGCCGAGAGTTCCCCCCTTCCGCAGGAGCTCCAGTCCCTTCTCGACAAAGACCACGTAGATGTCGTAGTTCCCTTTTGCGGCTGAGCGGTAGGCCGTTTTGTAGTATTCGACTTCGAGCGGAGCCCACTCCTTCATATGCTGAATCCGGATGTAGGGAGGATTGCCGACAACGACATCGAAACCACCGGAGGCAAAGATGTCGGGAAATTCCTTTTGCCAGTCGAACGTATTGATCCGATAGATTGTCTCCTCATCGAGAAGAGACATCTGTTCGCTGTCGTAGAACTCGGGTCCGATCAACGAATTGCCGCACTTGATATTCCGTTCCAGATTGGGCAGAACCCGTTCGGCAATCGAGAGCTGGGCTTCCAGTGTCCCCTGATTTTCATCTTCCAGCACCCGGAGCAGCAGAGAGAGTTTGGTCACCTCGACCGCCTGGGCATCAATGTCGACACCGAAGATGTTATTCAGAAGGATTTCCTTCTTGTGATTTGTCGTCAGTCGATAGGCTGGTGGGCTATCCGGGTCGGAAGAAACGATCTCGTAGATCTTCGGATGTTTTCCTCTGGTGAACTTTCCGGGATTATCGGCCGTGTAGAAGTGCAGATGCCAGTCCAGAAGGAAGTCATACGCGGTCAAGAGGAAGGAACCCGATCCGCACGCCGGGTCAAGGATGCGGAGATCGGTAATCTCTTCCGGTTTTTTCCCTTCAATTGCGCGTCCGACCGTCTCCCTGACAATGGCTTTCGTGATATACTCGGGTGTGTAGAAGACACCTCCGGCCTTGCGGACATCCGGTTTTGCCTCAACGGTCACCTTCCGATTTTCGTCAAGCCGAATCACGTTTCCGAGGAACCGCTCATAGACCTGACCGAGAATGCTTCCCGGAAGAACGGAGAACTCATAGGGTGAATCGGGATAGTAGAGGCGTCGAAAGATTTCCTGCAGTGTGCCATCCTCAATTCTGAGCGCAGGAGTCCACTCGTCGGGCGTTTCCTCTCTTCCCTTTTCCTTACTGAAATGGAAGAGTCCGCTGTTGTAGCGGTTATCAGCGTGATGATAGAGATCGACAAGACGACGGTAGACATTCTTCCCTTTCTTCAGGGCCTGCAACTGGCCGTATGGTTCCGCCCCCCGATCTTCAGCGATTCGCAGAAAGATGATACGGTCGATCGTGACCTGGACCGCGTGGTTCACCTCGCGCACCGAAAGAGCCGGATTCCGCAATGCAATATCACGGGCCAGCATCTCACGCCACTCCTCGATCTCCGCCAGGAACGCATCATCCACCTCGGCGGTCCCCCGCTTCTTCTTCGTCGACTCGGCATAGCGGTCGAACGACCCCTTCAGGATCGCCTCCTTGCTGAAGATGCCGACCAGCTCCTCCCACTTCCCGGCATACTCCTCGTAGGTGAAGTACATCACCCGGGCGACGGCCGCCTTGTCGTGGCGGTGGGGTTCGATCCGGCAGTCGTAGACGGCAAACTCCTCGAAGTCGGTCAGGATGCTCAGGGGGAGTCCGGCGCTCCAGGCATAGCGGCGAACCTGAAACGCGGCCGGAATATCATCCTTCAGCCGGACCGACGGCTTCTTGGCTTCGAGGAAGAACTTGCGGACACCGCCGATGCGGAAGGAATAGTCGGGAGCTTTGGTCGCCTTGCCGATACGCAGGGCGTCCTCGTGGACGACTTCCTTGTACTGTTCGGCATACCCCTGCCGGTTGGCCATGTCCCATCCGAGAAGCTCGAACATCGGATCGATGAACTCCTGCCGGACGTGAGCCTCCTTGTAGTCGGCGCGGCTGTAGCGGTCGTGATTGGTGCGGAAACGATCGACAAGCTCGATGAGCAAATCGGGAGCAGCCATGCGTCAGATGTTGGTTGATGTGGTGTTTTCGGGAAGATACGAAGGGTCTAAAGACCACAGGAAGCAAATCTACAGATTGCTTGCCATCAAGATCTCTGCCAAGGCAACTCTGTAGTTTCAGTGATCATGTTTGAATTTGCTTTCAATCTCCGCATTCATTTCAGGCTCCAGCAATGTTGGACTATTTGAAAAGCGCGGCAACCTTGCACGTACTTTGGCTCCCTCAACTGCTTTGAAAACAACTTCTTCATCTTTGACTTGAGATTGTTTCAGTCTATTTTTCAATTTTCGGATAGATTCTTCTGATAACTTCATCTTATCTGCTGCGAACTCTACACTTCCAAGGTTAATTTCATTCCCAATCAAGGTAAGTAGAAACTCTTCATGCCATAACCTAAGAGCGTAGAATCCTCCCTCAGACATTTTTCGCAGATGGTTTTTATCTGCCGGACGGAACAAGGCTGTTACAGAATAGTCGGTTCCTACATCAAACTCACCCCGCTCGATACTCTCATGCCACGAAAAAATTGATCTCACATCAGACTCGTTCAGTTCCCTATCAGGCCAAATCAACTTCACATCTGTCCATTTTTCAATCTCAGCCAGTTTCTTCAGCAGCACCAAATACTTTTCTGCATTGGCAAAGAATCCTCCCTTGATAGGAAGTTCACACTTCCAATCACTCTCTTGTAATCCACGAATACTCACAAGGCCTGGTGCTGACAATTTCGCAGCGAACTGATAACAGCTCAGCAGATCAATGATCCTAGATCCTTTTCTTTCAATTGACATAGTTAGGGTTGTCTGCTCACCCTTTTCCAGTACTGTATGAACGATCTGGATTTGTAGCGGGTATTTTTGGCGAGAATTTGAATAGACAACCTCTTTACTGCCTGCACGTTCTCGCCACACTTCCAAATATGGGATTATTGCAGTTGTATCATCTGTTGATTCGAACACTAACTGAACAGCACCTGGATAGCGATATGGAGCCGACCAAACAATAACATGATCTGGTGGTTCCCCATCAGGCATCATTATAGGCTTTACAAATTCGTGAGCCGTGAATGATTCAATAAAATCATTAGAGACATTCAGGGGGAGCCCTCTTTCAATAAACTCTTTGAATTCAGCTGCTTTTGCTCTGCCAACCTCTGAACTATCAAAGTGGCAATTCATGTTCATCAACGGTATCTGACTAACATCTGATCCATCTTTAGCCGTTACCCAGTAAAGCAGCGACTCCCCCACACTTAAATGATTAAGTTTGAAGATGGGATGAGCTTCATTTGAATACTTTGCAATGGCATTGAATGCCTCATGAACAACATCTGGATTCAGATGTGTTTTGACCATTATCCA
>CAMLOB010000406.1 GCA_946481475.1 uncultured Chlorobiota bacterium
ATTTTCTTTCCGGAGGATTTCCCGTATGAGCACAGGCAAACTTTTCAACGGCTACTGGATGGGCTACCAGCCGAACGGCAACGTCCTGAACGCAACGCCCGGTTACGTCAACAAGGTCACCCTGTTTGTGGCCGCTCCGGCGGCAGACGGTACGTCGCTTGATGTGAACTATCTCTGCAAGGCCTATTCGCAGGAACAACAGATCGAGTGGGCGCAGGAGCTGCAGGCCGGAGGGACCGAGGTCCTGATGAGCCTGATGGATACCTCGACGACCCACTGGAACAATGTCGATATCCCGGCATTTGCGCAGAACTTCAAGGAGGTGGTGATCGACGGTCCGTGGGGCCTCAACGGCGTCGACATCGATCTGGAATCGGGGATGCCGGCAAACGTCTGGGCCGATACGTTTACGGAGATGATTCAGGAGTTCCGCAGCGTCCTCGGTCCGATCGGGACCACCGACTCAAACGGCAGGAACGTCTCCCGCATCTCCGTCGCCGCCTACCGTCCTTCGCTGGAACAACCGATCCTGGAGGCTGCCGGGTCGGACCTGGACTGGCTGAACACGATGGCCTACTGGAACGATGCCTCGGGGAACGAATCCCTCTTCAACTGGTACCGACAGTACGTCTCGCAGGTGAACATGGGGATCGGCGTCGACTACCAGAACGGGGCATCCACAGATCTGGGACAGGTGGAACTGATGGCGCAGTTTGCGGCGAAGACGGCGAACTGCGGGATGATGGAGTTTGCGCTGAACAACGACTGTCCGCTCTACTCCGGTCAGCCGGACTGGACGTGGGCTTCGTCGATCAATACGAACATGAACGGATAACATGAATGATGGAGTCGGTTCCTCCATCTCTGCAGCGGAGGAACCGACCCCGTCATATCCGCTCATTATAGAAACGGCGGTTCGGATGTGATGAATGTATGGCGTTGCAAGAGGTATTCCCCGTGAAAGAATAACCACTATCCGCCGTGGTCTTTGATGTCCGCCCTGGCGGATGGCGTGCGGACACAAAGAGCACCAAGAATCACCAAGGGGAGGTCTCTCCCTCTGCCATACTACACGCGCCGACTCTCCAGTCCTGTCTGCAAGGTTGCCGCAGGACGGGAGGGGGGCTACATACATCCCTCGACGACTCCCTCGATCGTACTGTTGATCGTGCCGCACGGCGCCCACCAGGGACTGTCGGTGCATTGCAGTTGCAGCGTCTCTGCAGCGGGATCATAGTTCCACGTTACGGTGAATCCGTCCTTCGTCCCCTGACCGCTGTTGCCGGAAATGGTGATCCCGTAGCTTGCGGCTTTGTTGACAAGGCAGTTGAAAACATCCTGGCTGACATTGTTGAATGACTGGGTCGGACAAGCGCTCATCTGAATCTCTCCTGTTCTGTAAATGTGATTGGTATTCTCTTTGCGTCTGTCGTCGCGCAAATGATACTGCAAAGCTCCGGTATATCGTATCCCTGTGGTAGACCGAAAACACGGGAAAAAGAGTTGGAGGGATTTCGGGGAATGTCTCCCGTATTTCTGTGGGAAACGAGACAGGGTAAATACGGGAAGTGGAGATGATGGAACCGGTGAACGGAATCTTTGCCGTAACGGAAAAGGGGACTTATGACAAGTCCCCTTTCTCTGTTCGTATCGTGGGCAATCCCGCCGTTGCCGGTTTGCCGTTCTCTTCGGATCAATCGGCTTCAATCACCATGTAGTTGAACTGATACGTGTCCGTGCCGTTTCCGCTTGTGGTCCCCACGTTCAGATCAAACGATGTCGTGGTCGTGTTGTTGATGAAGTACGAGGAGTTGGCCGCAGTCGCATTTGTCGGCACAATCAGCACGACCGGATCGGCACTGTATGCGGCATTGAACGTCACGGTGATGACGCCGGTTCCCACACCCCCTCCGTCCGTCGCCGATACGTTCCCGACAACGTCGGTGGATGTGCCCGCAACCGTCACCCCCGCGGCCAGGTTCGTTCCGTCTCCGACTGCCGTCGGTGCCGTCCCCTGCGATGTCCAGTGTCCTTCATTGACCACGAGGCGTGAGTTGGTGACCGGGGGGGCTCCGTTCAACCGGAGCGACGCCAACTCCGCATCCGCCGTCCAGCTCATGACCCCTCCCGTTGTACTTGCAAGAAGCTGACCGTTGCTTGCGGGGGGGGACGTCGGGAGTGTGTAGGTGATGTCGGCCGTCTGTGTTCCGGCGACGAAGGCGGTGTAGTTGGCGGTGTTCGGAAAGGCTCCCGACGTGTTGTACGCCTCATAGAACCGGAGAGCGCTTGCGCTGTTGTTGTTGTTTGCCAGCCAGAGATCGGTATTGCCGAAGGCCGCAACGTCGGGTGTGCTGATCGTCATGTCGTTTGCGCCGCTGTTGCCTCCAAGAAAACCGAAGCTGCCGTCGGCCGCTCCGGCAAGCGTCAATCCACGCCCCCCCGGAATCGATGTGTTGGTTCCCGAAGCGGTGTTGCCGATGCCTCCGCCAACCGTTGACCGATTCCCCGAAGCGGTGTTGCCGCTTCCTCCTCCGACTGTTGTCGCCTGTCCCGAAGCGGTGTTGCCTGTCCCTCCGCTGACCGTCGCGTTGAGTGACGAAGCGGTGTTGTCCGCACCCCCTCCTATCGTTGCCGCCTGTGCTGAGGCAACCTGTGTGACGGCCGATCGGGAAATGGAAAGATCGACCGCACCGACTCCACGCGCGTTCCCCCCGATATCCCGTTGCATACTTCCGTTTGTGTTCAGGATCAGACTGTTGCTGTTGGCTCCGCTGCCGCCGTTCACATACAGGTGAAGCGCCTGCACGTCCGATGTCCCGATAAAGTTCGTGCCGGCCGTTGTGCCGGCGTTGCCGGTCAGGAACCATGGTCCTCCACTCCCCGACGGACCCAGCAGAATCTCCGCCGTTCCGACGCCCGGATCGGGTATCGTCAGGGCCACATCCTGCAGGAGCGGATTCGGTGCCTGAATCGTGATCGTATTCAATCCTCCGTCGGCTGCATTATCGTCCAGGACAATGCGCTCGGCGCGATAGTCCCGGCTCTGTCCCCTCACAGAGGGGGAGAGGATGAGTCCTGCAATGAATGCGGCAAGCAGAGAGCGTAATGTCATCATGGTAATGGTTCCCGTAAGCGTTTGGTTAGCCTGTATAAAGTATGGTATTGGTTGATCTGACCCCGGTCGATTGCGAATGGAACAGACAGAGAGGAAGATCGGAGAATGTGGGTCTTCTCTTGTTATCGCTCTCCCGTTATTCCCGGGTTCTTGCCCGACGTCTCCCGTACCCGATTCCGATCCGCCGGATGCAGGATGAGAATGGTACTGAAGCGGACAGAACAGACTTGCCCTTGCAAAACGGGTGTCCAGCCACCGGAAGGTTCAAATATACGTACTCGTTTTTGTAGTTGCGTTGAAGGCATCCGATACGGATGCCTTCCGGGTGATGGAACCGGTTGAATCCGGGAGTCCTGCTTGACGGCTGACGACGACAGCTTGCGGGATGTTCTCCCGGCACGGCCCATTGTCTGAGAGGGTTTCTTAAAAGTCACGAATTGCAGAAGTCTCAGTTGCTTCGTGGTACCCGGCCCCCTGTGTGTCCACCGCGGCCGATGGTAAGATATACCACCAAGTCACCAAGGGCACGGAGAATCACCAAGTGGTAGAGCCCTGATGCGTGCCTATGAATGCTCCGACCACTGAGCACGCAGGCTACTTTTAAGAAACCCTCTAAACTCCAACTCCTCGACTCCTGACTCTTCAACTCCCGACTCTTTCCCCTTTCCCCGAAAACTGTTACGTTGCACCCGTTCAGGTGTCTATCCCCGTCGGTTTGCCTGAGCATGTTCATTTATCATCATGATTGATCCTGTGAAGCAGAACAGACACGTGCCTGAATCCTTGCCTGCCTTGTGCGATGCGGAGTTATTTGAACGTTTTCTCTCCGGAGACAACCGTTCCTACACCACACTCTACCATCGGTATGCATCGCGGGTGATGGGGTATATCCGCTCCCTGCTCGGAGCGGAGAATCAGGCTGCCGACGATGTATTTCAGGAAACGTTTCTCAGACTTTTCCGCGAGCGAAACCGGGCGGAAGCAGACGACCGCCAACTTCTGCAAAACGTCGGAGGATGGCTCTTCAGGGTAGCCCGCAATCTTTCGCTGAACCAGATTCGCTCGGAGAGTTACCTGGCGGAGCTGCCGCCGGCCTTCAACACACAACTGACGACGTCTCCGGGAGAGGCATTTCCCGAACTGTTCGGAGAACATCTGGAAGAGGAAGAACTTCTCCGCAAGGTCTACAACGCAGTGGAAGCCCTTCCGGTCACACTGCGGGAAGTTTTTGTTCTGCGGGAAGTCAACGGCCTGAGCTACGAGGAGACGGCCCGGATCATCGACTGCTCGATGGAGGCCACACGGATGAGACTGAGCCGGGCACGGAGCGCCATCCGCCACATGCTCTCCACCGCTCTCGGCGACGAGGGGCATGACATCCG
>CAMLOB010000407.1 GCA_946481475.1 uncultured Chlorobiota bacterium
GGCCGCCTTCTACGCCAACGGATTGGACGAGAAACGACTGGAGATGCAGGGGAAGGAGATCGACGAGATAAACCGGAAATACGATCCGGAACGGTTCCGGGTGCTGAAGGGAATCGAGTGTGATATTCTTGCCGACGGCTCCCTCGATCTGGCGGATGATGCCCTGGCCGCGCTCGATTGCGTGGTCGTGTCGATCCATTCGAACTTCAACTACCCGGAGGAGGTCCAGACCGAACGGGTCTGCCGGGCACTCGACAATCCGTATGCGACGATCCTTGCCCACCCGACCGGGCGGTTGATCCTGACGCGAAAGGGATATCCCATCGATCTGAAGCGGGTGATTGCCCACGCCGCCGAGCGCGGAAAGTTTGTGGAATTGAACGCCAATCCTTACCGACTCGATCTGAGTTGGCGGATGATTCGCTATGCGAAGCGGAAGGGGGTGAAAATCGCCATCGATCCGGACGCCCACTCGGCCCCCGAATTCGATTACCATCGTTACGGTGTGACGATTGCCCGCAAAGGGTGGCTGACAAAAGAAGATGTGCTGAACGCGCTCTCGCTCGACGATTTCCTTGCAACCGTTGCGAAAGCACGTTCGTGTTGAGATGCTGCGGGATTGACGACACTGAACAAATCGTACTCAAACTCTGTTCAGTAATTGAATATTCACTAACGGAACCGGAACTCTGCCGATGATCGAACCGATTCTTCTGAAAGGAAAACCCGTCGCCGATACCATCCTCGACCAGGTCCGTCGGGATGTTGAGGAGTTGAAGGACCGTCGGGGCATTACGCCCGGTCTGAGCGTTGTCCTTGTCGGCGACGATCCGGCCTCGGCCACCTATGTTGCGTCGAAAGAGCGGAAGAGCCGCGAACTTGGTCTGAACTCGGATACCTACCGGCTTCCGGCCGAAACCACGGAAGAAGAACTGCTTGATCTGGTCGATCGGCTGAACAACGATCCTTCGGTTCACGGCATTCTCGTTCAGTCTCCCCTTCCTCCCCATATCGACTACAACAGGATCACGCTGGCGATCAATCCGGTCAAGGATGTGGACGGATTCCATCCGGTGAATGTCGGAAAACTGGTGATCGGTCTTCCCGGACCCCTCCCCTGCACGCCGGCCGGAGTGATCGAGATGCTGAAGCATTACAACATCGCCACCGACGGCAAGCGGGCCGTGGTCGTCGGTCGCAGCAACATCGTAGGCAAGCCGCTGGCAAACCTGCTGGCGCAGAAACGGGAGGGGGGGAACGCCGTCGTCACCATCGCCCACTCGGCGGCTGAGGATCTGGGAGCGATCACGCGCGAGGCCGACATCCTTCTGGTCGCTATCGGTCGCCCGAATTTCATCGGTGCCGATATGGTCAAGGAGGGGGCGGTCGTGATCGACGTCGGCATCAACCGGGTGGATGATCCCGGGGCCAAGAAGGGATACCGGGTCGTCGGCGATGTGAACTTTGATGAAGTCGCCCCCCGCTGCACCGCCATCACGCCGGTGCCGGGAGGGGTCGGACTGATGACCATCGCCATGCTGATGCGAAACACGGTCTCCTCGGCAAGAGGAGATTTCGATGAGGTGTAGAACCACAGACTGCAATCGATGCATGTTGCATGATTACCGGGAGACGGATTTATGATCGATGAAAAGGAAATAGAAGAGTGGCTGGAACGGATCGAAGCCGAAGAGGCTGCCGCAGCAGCCGAGGAACGTCCGCAGAAAAAGCGTGCGCAATATTCCGTGCTCTACGAGGACGAGACGTTGCTGGTCTTCGACAAGGCCGCAGGCCTGGCCACGATACCCGAACGGCACGACGACCGTGAGTCGCTGCGCGCTCTGGCGGCGAAGGAGTTCGGAAGACTCTGGACGGTTCACCGAATCGACAAGGAGACAAGTGGTGTCGTCCTCTTCGCCAGGGATGCCGAGGCTCATCGCGATCTGAACGAGCAGTTCCGTGAGCGGCGGACCGAAAAGAAGTATCTGGTGATCGTCGAGGGGATGATGGAAGATGAGGAGATGATTGTCGATATCCCTCTGGCGACCGATCCGGGACGTTCCGGACGGATACGGCCGAGTGCCGACGGGAAGGAGGCGACCACGATTCTCAGACGGCGCGAACTTTTTCAGGGGTTCACGCTGATCGAGGCGCAGCCCCTGACCGGCAGGCAGCATCAGATCCGGGTTCACTGCAAAACGGTCGGCCTTCCCCTGCTGGTCGATCATCTCTACGGCGCCCGCGACGCTTTCTACCTCTCATCGATCAAGCGAAAATTCCGCGATTACGGTCGGGAGGAGCGTCCTCTGATCGATCGCCAGACGCTTCACGCCGCATCGCTGAAAATCGTTCACCCGGCAACCGGCGAGGAGATGACCTTCGAGGCCGAACCGCCGAAAGACTTCCGGGCCGCACTGACGCAGTTGCGGAAAGTGCGAAGTCTCTGAGCCGTGCGGCCATCGGTTGCGGGGAGAAATTGTTCGGGAATGTGAACTCCCCTCTCTCCCACGTATGATCCGCCCCTCTTCTCCACTCCTGACAGGGATACAGGTCTTCCGGCCGGAGCGGGGATCGGAAGGGGGGGCAGTATCCCTTCCGGATGCGGTCTTCCGCAAGGGAGAGGATCGGTCTCCGTACCGTACGGAAAACGGAAACGGGATATCCTTTTTCATCGGTCCTTCATGTTGAAAATTCTTGAACCGGTCAACGATCAGTGGCTCACGTTCTCCCGCCACGTCTCGATCTGGGTAAAATCGGGATCGGGGCTTCTGGAAGTCGATTTCAGAACCTATCGGGATTTCGAGAACAGACTGATCTTTCTCTCTCCCGGTCAGTCCGTCAGGTTTCCTGCCGGTGAATTTGAACTGGCCCTGCTGGAATTCCCCGATGCCTTCGTCTCGGAATCCAGAGACTACCGTGTCCTCTTCAAACATCTGGTGTCGCTGGGGTATGTAGAGTTTTCGGATGCGTACGGGACGTTCCCGACGTTGCTTGAGACTTCTCCGTCAAACATCCTCGATACTTCTTCCCGTCAATGGTTCCTGCAGAACCCGTTCAACGCAAACAGGGATGAGTA
This sequence comes from uncultured Chlorobiota bacterium, assembly GCA_946481475.1. The sequence goes on from CAMLOB010000407.1 coordinate 3,077, forward strand.
CGATCTCCTGTTCGATCTGAAGGAGCTTGTCGACGCCCGCTTTGCCGAGAGCCGCAACGTGGAACGGTTGCTGGCGGAATTCTCCGGTGATGCCCGGACAGTCCGGAGACTGGTGAAGAGCAGACTCGGGGTGACGATAAAGAATATGCTGCAACGGAAGCTGCTGATCGAAAGCCGCAAACGCCTCGCCTTTACCGACAGTCCTGTCCAGCAGATTGCCTATGAACTGGGGTTCGACGATCCGGCATACTTCAACCGTTTCTTCAGAGGTGGTGCCGGAATCACACCACTGGAGTTCAGAGCCGCCTGCGCAAACGGAATGGTCGACACGTTCGTGCAGGAGCTGCTGGAACTGATCCGCAGATACCATACCTCGGAGCGCTCCGTTTTGTTCTATGCCGATCGGATGCATGTAAGTGTCAAGACCCTGGCACGTAACGTGAAGAACCGGCTGGGGGTTACCGCCGGTGAACTGATCCGCGCACAGGTTGCCGATACGGCAAAATCCATGCTTCAACAGACCAGTGTCAGGGAGACCGCGTTCGCGCTGGGCTTTGAAGAAGCCAATCATTTCTCCGCATTCTTCCGGAAGCGGACCGGCATGACCCCCTCGGGATTCCGGTTGAAAAAGTGCAATTCTTAGAGAATGTTTCGTACCCTCTCCCCTTGACCCGCCTCATAGATTTGCAGTGTAATTCCTGCTTATCACAATTCTACAGGTTCCAACATGCAATTAACAGATCGCGTATCGGAAATGGACGCAATGGTCTCCGCCGGACAGATCATCGATGCCGTGCAGAAGTTCTTCCATGATGATGCCCGGACGTTCGATTCGGACGACGTGACCACGGCGAACAAGGGGGAGATGCTGGAAAAGATGAACGGATTTGTCGGCGCGATCCGACAAGTCAACGCAATTACCTTCCACCGCTCGATGGTCGACGGAGACGTCTCGATGTCGGAGTTCACATTCGACTTTGACATGCAGGACGGAGGGCATGTACGGTGGCATGAGATCATCAGCAGAGAGTGGAACGACGACAAAGTCGTCAGCGAACGCTATTTCAAGAACTGAACAGACATGCTCCGCTTCCCGCGAAGCGTCACAACGAAAACAACAAACAACGATCGAGAGTATACTGCAATGAAACATTCAAGATCAATTCTGCTGGTTCTCTTCTTCCTTCCCATGATTCTGGAAAACGGACGTGGACAGAGCGACCACAGCCGGCACAACACCGACGACAGCAGGATCGCCCTGCAGGGCTACAGCCCGGTTTCCTATATCGACATGAATCTGGCTCAACGAGGGTCGAAGGACTATATGTCCGAATATGATGGACTGAAGTACTACTTCGTCGATGCCGCGCAGAAGGCAAGGTTCGATGCCGATCCCGAGCGGTATCTGCCGCAG
>CAMLOB010000408.1 GCA_946481475.1 uncultured Chlorobiota bacterium
AATGCCGTCACACAACAACTTCACCGCTTTCATGCCTCGGCATGGAAAATCGATGCGCGGCTTGAAGGGCAACTCTCCCGCATCCGCGCCTATCGCTCTCCCTGGTCGGTTGTCCGTGCCTATCGTCTGGCGACACGGTTGACCCGTTCGTTTATCATCACCGATGCACATCTTGCCTCTCATTACTCCGAATTCCTGAAGCGGCTGGCCGGTTCAAAGGGACGCATCTTCGTTGTCGAGCCGGGAGAGGAGAGCAAGTCGTTTGCTGTGGTAGAGAAAATTATCGAGCAGTTGACTGCAGAGGGGTTCGACCGGAGCGATTTCGTTCTCGGATTCGGCGGCGGTGTCGTCACCGATCTTGCCGGTTTTGTGGCTTCGATCTACATGCGGGGGCTCCACTTCATCGCCATGCCGACATCGCTCCTTGCCATGGTTGACGCCTCGGTCGGCGGAAAGACGGCGATCAACGCCGTCGGTGTGCGCAACCTTGTCGGCACGTTCAATCAGCCGGAGCGTGTGCTGATCTGTCCGGCACTGTTGCGAACGCTTCCGGAACGGGAGCTTCGATCGGGTCTGGTGGAGTCGCTGAAGATGGGCCTGATCCAGTCGAAAGTCTTGAGCGATCTGGTGGCCGACGCACTTCCGGATATTCTCCGGGGAAAGATTCCGGAGGTCATCGATGAGGTGATCCGCTTGAGCGTTGCGGTCAAACTGGAGGTGATCGGAGAGGATGTTCGGGACAACAAGCGACGAGGGCTCCTTAACTTCGGCCATACCTTTGCCCACGCACTTGAGGCTGCCGCGCCCGGCGTCTGGACGCATGGCGAGGCGGTCGCCTTCGGGATGATTGCGGCGGTGGAGGGGGCGCGTGCTTCGGAGAGCGGATTCGGATCGAAGCGTGATGAGGGGTGGGATCGCAGAGTTGAGGAGATCATTGCCGGGGTGTTGCCGTTGACGAATCCGCACGGCCGGTTTCCCGATCTGTCGGTGCTGCTGGAGAAGATCAATCAGGATAAAAAACGGCAGTCGCATATCGTCCGCTTCGTCCTTCCGCTGGGGGCTGCCGGAACAGGTTGGCTGATCGGGGGAAGGCTCTCTGAAGAGTTGATGATCAGTGGAATCAGGAATGCACGGAAACGGATCGAGGAATATCACGGGAGAAACAGATCATGAAAATCGCAGTTATCAACGGACCGAACCTGAACCTTCTCGGCGTGCGCGAACCGGAGATCTACGGTCACGATACCCTTGCCCACATGGAGGCGAAAATTCGGAAAGCCGTGAGCGAATCGGATGTCGATCTCCGGTTCCACCAGTCGAACAGCGAAGGGGAGATCATCGATCTGCTCCACTCCGTGCGATACGACTGGGGAGCCGAAGGGGTCGTCATCAACCCCGGCTCCTACTCCCACTACTCCTATGCTATCCGCGATGCGATCAGCGCGATCGAAATCCCGGTCGTCGAGGTCCATATCTCCAACACCCAGGCCCGCGAGGAATTCCGCCACCATTCGGTCACCGCCGGAGCCTGTGTCGGCAAGATCGAAGGACTGGGATGGGTGGGGTATGTGTTGGGGGTGTTGTATTTGAGTTCGTGAGTGTGTGGGTCTGAGAGTGTATGAGTAGGGCGTGAGTATTATTTCTATTATCATCCAATTATCCCGAAGGAGTCGGTTATGCCTCTTGTAAAGTCGTTTGAGGAACTTGACATCTGGAAGCGAGGACGTTTCCTTTGTCGGGAAGCATATCGGATCTCCGGCGAGAAACCTTTGCCGGAGACTTCGCATTACGGGATCAACTGCGACGCGCAGTCCTTTCGGTCCCCTTGAATATCGCTGAAGGATTCGGACGCCGGTCCAGACGCGAGTTCCGACGCTTTTTGATGATCGCACACGGCTCTGTTGCCGAATTGCAAACCTGTTTATACATAGCTCTCGACTTGCAGTATCTTAGCTACGACCAGTTCCTGTCTCTCTACAACCGTGCAGATGAATTATCCAGAATGATTAACAGTCTTATTCGCCATCTCGATTCCACGAACTGATTTCAAATTCGGCACTCATACACTCTCAAACTCACACACTCACGAACGTATATGATATGAACTCTTTCGGCACCACATTCCGTTTGACGACATTCGGTGAATCGCACGGTCCGGCGGTTGGTGGAGTGATCGATGGTTGTCCGGCCGGGATAGCGTTTGATGTTGAACTGCTCCGGCGTGATCTTGCACGACGTCGGCCGGGACAGGCTCATACGACCAGACGGGACGAACCGGATGAGCCCGAGGTTCTGAGCGGGGTCTTCGAAGGGATAACGACCGGCAGTCCGATCGCAGTAATGGTCCGCAATCAGGATCAGCGTTCAAAAGATTATGATGTGTTGAAGGATCTCTATCGTCCTTCCCATGCGGATTTCACCTATCAGCAGAAATATGGTCGACGCGATCACCGCGGCGGAGGGAGAAGTTCGGCCCGCGAGACGCTGGCCCGTGTGATTGGGGGTTCGGTGGCCAGGATGTTGCTTGCGGAGAAGACGGGGGTTTCGATTCGCGTTGCCGTGACGAAGATGGGAACGATTGAAAGCCGTGCCCCCCTGGCCGATATGGATGCCGACCGCATTTATGCGTCACAGGTCCGTTGCGACGATCCGGAAACCGAAGGAGAGATGGCCGAATATCTTGAGAAACTGCGGGAGGAAGGAGATTCGACCGGCGGCATCGTTTCGGTTCGGGTGGATGACGTTCCGGTCGGACTCGGCGAACCGATCTACGACAAGTTGAACGCCGCGCTGGCCGGTGCGATGATGTCGATCAACGGCGCAACCGGATTCGAGATGGGAGCCGGGTTTGCCGTGGCCCGGCGGCGGGGTTCGGAAAACAACGATCAGTGGAAAGAAGAAGAGGGCCTGCTGCGCACGGTCACGAACAATTCAGGAGGAGTACAGGGGGGCATTTCCAACGGGATGCCGGTGGAGTTTCGCGTTGCGTTCAAACCTCCCTCATCGATTGCGAAAGAACAACGTCACGGCACGAGTTCCGGAGAGACCGTCGGACACGCCATCGCCGGTCGCCACGACCCTTCAATCGTCATTCGTGCTGTCCCGGTCGTCGAAGCGATGACCCTCCTCGTCCTGGCCGACCTCTGGTTGCGGGGCGAAGTCTGGAAGTCCTGAACGGTCGTCCTATGCGGTAGCTGCGGCGGTTCCACCCCGCAGTTGAGCGGTCTCCGTCTCGGGAGCGGTGGCGATGGACGACACCGATGTGGAGATCCGGTCCGCTTGGCCGCAGGCGTAAAGATCAGAACTGGTAGCCGCGGTGGTTCCACCCCGCGGTTGAGCAGTCTCTGTGTCCGGCGCGGTGTCGTTGCTCTGGGCGTCGACGTGGAGGTCCGGTCCGCTCGGCCGCAGGCGTAAAGCGCTGCGGCTACCGCAGGCGGGGTGTTGTTGCTCGGTATCGGTATGGAGGTCCGGTCCGCTTGGCCGCAGGCGTAAAGCGCTGTGGTCACCGGAGATGGGGGATAACGTCAAGACTCTTCACTCCTGTTGTCTCTTTTCCAATGTTGGCGGACGGTACCCGACATTGCAGAGATTAAGCCTCAGGATCACCCGAAAATTGCTACCTTGATTCTACCCTATAATCACATCACCTTTAACAACCGAGTTGCGTTATGGAGCGCATTATCCGGGAGCGCAAGCATCGTCTGCCGCTCGACTATTACAGGGGATACGTTGTTGTCTCCTTTACTCTCTGCATCAAGAATCGCATACCGTTGTTCCGACAACCTCCCCTTGTTGCAGCGTTGGTTCCTCTCCTGTCTGCAGCAGTTGAAGCTCACAGTTGTGAGATTCTTGTCTACACATTCATGCCGGATCATCTTCATCTCCTTCTACAGGGAACGGATGATAAAGCCAGTTGCTACGATGCTGTTGTGCAGTTCAAGCACAGGTCGGGATATCTCTTCCACCGCCGGAATGCTGGTGCCCGATGGCAGAAGGATTTCTATGATCACATCCTGCGCAGAGTCGAAGACCGGGATCGACACGTCCAGTACATACTGGAGAATCCTGTGCGTGCAGGACTGGCGGATGACTGGCGTAGTTGGCCGTTCAAGGGGTCGGATGTATATGATCTTGATGTGTGGGATCAGAACCGGTAACCGCGGCGGTTCCACCCCACGGTTGAGCTCCCGGCGTCGATGTGGAGGTCCGGTCCGCTCGGCCGCAGGCGTAAAGATCAGAACTGGTAGCCGCGGTGGTTCCACCCCGCGGTTGAGCAGTCTCTGTGTCCGGCGCGGTGTCGTTGCTCTGGGCGTCGACGTGGAGATCCGGTCCGCTCGGCCGCAGGCGTAAAGCGCTGCGGCTACCGCAGGCGGAGTGTTGTTGCTCGGCATCGGTGTGGAGATCCGGTCCGCTTGGCCGCAGGCGTAAAGATCAGAACTGGTAGCCGCGGTGGTTCCACCCCGCGGTTG
>CAMLOB010000409.1 GCA_946481475.1 uncultured Chlorobiota bacterium
CAAGCGGGACAGGGGTCGAAAGGATATGAAGGGAAAACGCAGGTCCGGGATTCGTTAATCGGAAATCGCCGGCTTTCGCCGGGTGCAGGATGTTGCGCCCCGACGGTTGCACATTCGCAAATCGAAATTCGACAATCGCCACTTCTCACCCCCCGATCTCCACTCCCTCCCGATACATCCGCAGTATCCCTTCTGCAACCTCCCGGATATGTTCCCGCAGTTCCTCCGGTTCCAGCACCTCGGCCGCGTCGCCGAACTGGGTCAGGCGGCGGGCGAACCAGTGGAAGTCGGGGAAGCGGAAGGTCATTTCAATCCCCTCTTCTCTCTCCCGCTCTTCGACAAATCCGAAGTAGTGCCGGTCGGCAAAGAAGGGGACCGTCTCGCGACGGAAGAGGACGCGGATCGTCCGGAACTCACCGCCGCCGGTGAAGAATTCTTCCATGTGTTCGGCCAGAACGAAGTCCTTCCGTTCGGGGAAGGTTTCCGCCAGAAGTTCGATCGACCGGATCCGGTCGGCACGGAAGTCCCGAATGCCTCGGCGCATCCGGCAGTAGCCGAGCATGTGCCAGTTGTCGGCGTAGTAGACGATTCCCAGCGGTTCCACCTCACGTTCGGTCGTCGTCGTCTTTTTGCCCCCCCGGTAGACGATCCGGACCACACGCCGTCCGGCGACTGCCTGCTGGACGGTGGTGAGATTTGCGGTGTCCCGCTCGGTGGGGAATGTTCTGCGGATGTGAATTGCCGTGGCGTTGTTCAGTCGCTCCACAAACTCCTTCCGTTCGTCGGGGAGAACCGCCTTCACTTTCATCAGCGCCGAGTGGACGTGCGGACGGAGGGATGCGTCGCTGAACTGCTCGGCGAGGGTGCCGCCGACAAGCAGCGCGCCGGCCTCTTCCTGCGTGAACATCACCGGTGGGACGTGATAGCCTTCGACGAGACTGTAGCCCTTCCCCGCCTCGGCCGCCACCGGGAGTCCGGCCTCCTCCAGCGCCCGCAGGTCGCGGTAGATCGTCCGGACGCTCACGCCGAAGTACTCGGCCATGTCCTCGGCCCGGACAACGCGCTTCCCCTGCAAGTGAAGAATAATGCCGGCAAGTCTGCTGAGTCGGGTCATAACTATCTGGTGTGGAGTCCGGTTCGTTCTTCTGATCGAATCCAATTTACGGGATTCGGAGAGAGAGGCGGAGTCGTTTCCAGACCTTCCGGTTGCGGGACATTGTCGAGATCCGATTCCGGTCTCTCCCTTCCCTCTTCCTATTTCCTCTTCCTGTAGTTCAGAACGGCCAGTCCGTTCAGCACCAGAGCAAAGATTCCCATCGTCCTGAAATCGGGCCAGAGATCGGCAAAGGTGCTTCCTTTCAGAACGACCATCCGCATCACGCGGATGAAGTAGGCTGCCGGGTTGAACTTCGTCAGCGTGACGGCCCACTCCGGCATCGAGTCGATCGGCGTGTAGAGCCCGCCGAGGAGGATGAAGATCATCAGAAAGAAGAAGGAGATGAACATCGCCTGTTGCTGGGTTTCGGCCAGGGTCGAAATCAGCAGACCGAATCCGAGCACGGCAACCATATAGACGGCTGCAAAGGCGTAGATCACAAGATAGCTTCCGCGTGGAACGATACCGTAGGCCAGCCAGGCGGCAACGAGTCCGACGGTCATTGCAACCAGGCCCAGCACCCAGAACGGAATCAGCTTTCCGAGAATGAACTGCCACTTGTGGATCGGGGTGACGTTGATCTGCTCGATTGTTCCGATCTCCTTCTCCCGCACGATGTTCATCGCCGTCAGGAATGCGCCGACCATTGTCAGCAGGACGGCGAGAATTCCGGGAGCCATGAAAAGAGGGTACTTCTGAAGCGGGTTGAAGCGGACCGAGGAGACGATGTCGATCTCCTGTGCCGGGCTTAGCGGCGGTTCCGGCATCATCTCCGTTACGATGTTCCTGTTGAACAAGCCGATGATGTTCAGCGCATAGGCCGTTCCCAGTCCCCCCTTGACGCCGTTGACCGCATTTGCCGACAACATCACTGTCGTCTTTCCCTCGCGGATCAGGTCCCGCTCGAATCCGGAGGGAAGTTCCAGAAGAACATCCGCCTCGTTCCGCTCCACCAGGTGGAGTCCATGCCGGTACGATTCTCCGTAATCCACCAGCCTGAAGTGATCCGATGCCGCAAACTTTTCCGTCAGGCGGCGCGACCATGTCGAGTGGTCATGATCGATCACGGCAATGTTGACGTTCCTTACCTCGTAGTCGGCCGCCAGGGGGAGCAGCAGAAGCTGAAGTGTGGGGGCGACAAGAATCATTCTGACGATTGCCGGGTTCCGGAAGATCTGCCGGAATTCCTTTTGCAGGAGAAACAGGAGTGTGCGCATGGTTCTCGTTCCTTCCTTACGTGAGACGAATACTGAATTTCCGGGCGCTCACAAAGGTGAAGAAGAGGGTCATCCCGGCCAGGATCAGCGTCTCCCGCCAGATCCCTTCAAACCCGAGTCCTTTTATCATAATCCCCTGCACGATATGGAAGAACCACTTTGACGGGATGACGTTGGAGATGAGCTGCAGTGCGAGAGGCATGTTTTCGATGGGGAACATGAAGCCGCTGAAGACGAGAGTCGGCATCATCATGCCGATCAGTGTGATGAGCATGGCGGTCTGCTGGGTTCGGGTGATGTTGGAGATCAGCAGACCGATTGCCAGACAGGTCAGGATGAAGAGGAGACTCTCTCCAAGCAGAAGGGGAAGGCTTCCGCGGATCGGCACGTCCAGAAGGGTGACCCCCATTGCAAGGATCACGCCGACGATGAGAAAGGAGAGGGTCAGGTAGGGGATCATCTTCGCAACGATGAGAACGGCCGGACGCATCGGGGAGACCAGCAGAATCTCCATCGTTCCCAACTCTTTCTCCCTGACGATGGCCACCGAAGTCATCAGGACGCAGACGAGCATCAGGACCAGAGCGATTACGCCCGGAACGAAGTTGTATGATCCCTTCAGTTGCGGGTTGTAGAGCATTCTGGTCTCGGTGGTGATGACGTAGGGAAGGGCCCCCTCTTCCTGAAGCTCTCTTCCGACATCGTTGATGATCGCCGAGGCATAGTTAAGTATGGTGGTGGCCGTGTTCGGGTCGCTGCCGTCCACGATAAGCTGGACGGTGGCGGAGTTTGTGTGAAGGAGAGTTCGGCGGAAATCGGAGGGGAAGGCGATCACCATCGTTGCCCTGTCCGTTCTCAGGGCGGTGTTGACCTCTTCTTCCCGGTAGAGAATCCGGTCGATATCGAAGTATGTGCCGGCCGAGAGCCGGTCGATGATCCGGCGAGTCATCTCATCCCCTGAACGATCCAGAACAGCTACCTGCGTGTTCTTTACTTCGTTGGTCAACGCAAAGCCGAACAGAAGAATCTGCGCGACCGGAAGTCCGAACAGGATCAGCAACGTTCGTCTGTCCCGGAGGATGTGTTTGAATTCCTTGGTGATAAAGGTCAGAAGCAGTTGCATGATCGTCCCTCCCTTTCCATCAGTCGGCGCTTCGTTGTGCGTTCCGGGCCAGGTTGGTGAAGACCTGATCCATCGTCTCCGCACCGAACTCTTTCCGCAGCCGCTCCGGCGTGTCCAGGGCGGCAATCCGTCCGTCGACCATAATCGAGACCCGATTGCAGTACTCGGCCTCATCCATGTAGTGTGTGGTGACAAACACGGTGATGTCCCGGTCGGCCGCCTCGTAGATCAGTTCCCAGAACCGGCGTCTGGTAATCGGATCGACTCCACCGGTCGGTTCATCAAGGAAGACGATCTGCGGATCGTGGAGAATGGCAATCGAGAAGGCCAGTTTCTGTTTCCAGCCGAGGGGGAGCGAGGCGACGAGCGTCCGTTTCTTCTCCTCCATGCCGAGACGGGCGATCAGGTCGGTCCCCTTCTCCCGGAGTTCGTTCCGTCCAAGACCGTAGATGCCGCCGAAGAAGCGGATGTTCTCCCAGACGGTCAGATCGTCGTAGAGGGAGAATCGCTGGCTCATGTAGCCGATGTTTCGTTTGATCTTCTCGGTCTCCGTGCAGACGTCGTACCCGGCCACTCTTCCATTTCCCGAGGTCGGCTTCCAGATACCGATCAGCATCTTCATTGCCGTCGTCTTTCCGGCGCCGTTTGCTCCGAGGAAGCCGAAGATTTCCCCCCTGTCCACGTCGAACGTGATGCCGTCGACCGCTGTGAAGTTGCCGAATCGTTTGGTCAGCTCTTCGACGTTGATCACCTGCGAGGAGATGTTCCTGTCCGTTCCGCTCATGCTCCCTCCTCTTGTTCCAGCAACGTCATGAAGATATCCTCGATGCCGGGGCTGATCTGCTCGATCTCCAAATTCCTGTACGCTTTCCCTTGCAGATATTCTCTGATGGTTGACGGTTCCAGATCACGACTCTTCGGCAGCAGATGATGGGATTCGCCGAAGGCATAGCAT
>CAMLOB010000410.1 GCA_946481475.1 uncultured Chlorobiota bacterium
GGGACCGAACCGACGGGATAAGGGAAAGATTTTCCCCTTCATCCCTTCTCTGTTCAGCATACATTCCACACAGGAGGAATGTGATCCCATCGCCGGTACGATATTCCGACCCGGTTCGGTCCAACAGCATCAAGGAGATCATTATGCACATACTCTCTGCTTCATTCGGATTACTGACGGTGATCGCTCTGCTCTCCTCCTCCTGCACATCCACCGCCCAGTCGATCAATGTCGAGGTGGTGGAGGCATTCCCCAATCTTGAATTCGCTCAGCCGACCGACATCCGGAACGCCGGCGACGGATCGAACCGTCTGTTTGTCTGCGACAAAAGCGGTCTGCTCTACGTCTTCGAGAACGATCCGGAAGTAAGCGAGAGATCAACGTTTCTGGACCTGCGCGACCGGGTGGTCACAACATCGGAGATGGGTCTGCTCGGACTGGCATTCCATCCGAATTACGAAGAGAACGGCTACTTCTACGTGAACTACAACATCCGTCGCGGAGGGACTCTCTACACCGTCATCTCCCGCTTCACCGTCGACGATGAGGACGCGAACCGGGCCGATGTGGAGAGCGAACTTGTTCTGATGGAATTTGTTCAGCCCTTTGCCAACCACGACGGCGGACAGCTTGCGTTCGGTCCGGATGACGGCTATCTCTATATCGCCGTCGGCGACGGAGGGAGTGGGGGCGATCCGCTCAACTCCGGACAGGACCTCCGCTCGATCCTCGGTTCGATCCTCCGTATCGATGTCGACAATCCGGATGACGGAAAGAACTACGGCATTCCGGAGACGAATCCCTTTGCCGGGAACAGCCACTACGCGCAGGAGATCTACGCCTGGGGTCTCCGCAATCCCTGGCGTTTCAGTTTCGATCCGCCGACCGGCCGACTCTGGGCCGCCGACGTGGGACAGAACATGTGGGAAGAGATCGACATCATCGAGAAAGGGGGGAACTACGGATGGCGCGTAACCGAGGGATGGCACTGCTTCGAACCGTCGTCGAACTGCGATTCGATCGGTCTGATCGGTCCGGTCTGGGAATACAGTCACAACGTCGGCGTCTCGATCACCGGCGGCTACGTCTACCGCGGCTCCGGCGTTCCGGATCTTGAGGGGATGTACATCTACGGCGATTTCGGATCGGGACATATCTGGGCCCTCGACTACCAGACCGACGATGACGTCACGAACATCGAGCTGGCAAACACCAATCTGGCCATCGCCACGTTCGGCGTCGACGAATCGAACGAGCTTTATATCGGCGTGTTCGGCAAGACGATCTACAAACTGGTCGATCCGGCCGGCAACGTCGAGGAAGATGACGAGAACGTCGGGGGAACACTCCACCCGGCCGAGCCGAATCCGGCCCGCTCGCGCGTGACGGTACCGTACGATCTTGCCGCCGCTACCGAGGTCACAATCTCTCTGTTCAATGCTCTCGGTGAGGAAGTCATGCGTCTGGTGGAAGGGAAAAAAGAGGCCGGGAACCACCGTGTGGAGTTTGATATCGCCGATATCCCGGGCGGAGTCTATTTTGTGCAGATGACGACTGCCGGAGGACGGGTATCACGAAAAGTGTCGGTGACGCATTGAGGAACGTGTCCCGTTCGGCAACATAACCGAAAGAAGTTCAAACGAGAACGGAACGGCTATCCCAAACCTTCACGGCATTTCAATCCGGAACGTGACGGCATGACAGATCTCGCACAATCCATCGAAGAGCTTCGTTCAACGATTCCGACTCTCCGAAGCCTGCTCGCTCCGGTCGACACGGAAACGGCGACATGGCGTCCCGACCCGCAGACGTGGTCGATTCTGGACGTGGTCAACCATCTGGCCGACGAAGAGCGGGTCGACTTCCGGCTCCGGCTGGACCTGACGAAGAGGAGTGGCCCGGCATCGACCCGGAGCGTGCGATCACCGGGTCACGTTACCGCAACCGTTCACTCGGCGAAGCCCTTGACGACTTTATCGCTGAACGGGAACGATCTCTTGCATGGCTGGAAACTCTGGATAAACCGGACTGGAATGCAACATATACCCATCCGACCATCGGTCCGATAACGGCCGGAACGCTGATGGCTTCGTGGGTCGGGCACGACCTGCTCCACTTCCGCCAGATCATCCGTCTCCGCTGGAACCGTCTCACCTCCGAATCCGCCCCCCACTCCCTCCGCTACGCCGGCGACTGGTAATCCCCCTCGTATTCACGGTCCCCCTCCTACCCCTTCCCCGTACCTTTATATCCCTCCGGCTGTTATATCTTTACGATCTCATAACATCTCACATCACAATGAAGGAGCCGACCATGCGCTTTCCTTGTCTCACTCCGGCAGCCCTCCTCATGTTGCCGTTCATGCTGAATGCAGGAACGCCGTCGATCACCATCGTCGAAGCCTTTCCGAATCTCCGGTTCACTCAGCCGACCGACATCCAGAACGCCGGCGACGGAACCGACCGGCTTTTTGTTTCCGAGCGGCAGGGACGCATTCGCGTCTTCGACAACGATCCCGCCGCAGAGGAAGCTCCGGTCTTCCTCGACATCAGCGATGCCGTCATCTCCGACGCGGAGATGGGTCTCCTCGGCTTCACGTTCCATCCGGACTTTGAAGAGAACGGTTTCTTCTATGTCGTCTACAACTTCCCGCGGGAGGAGGAGAACTTTACGCGCCTCTCACGCTTCACCGCCGACTCCCCTGATCATCGGAAGGCCGACCCATCCACCGAGGTGATTCTGATGGAGGTACGCCAGCCTTTCATCAACCATGACGGAGGACAGATTGCCTTCGGACCGCACGACGGCTATCTCTACATCGCGCTGGGAGACGGAGGGAACGGAGGAGATCCGTACAACAACGCCCAGAACCGGAAGACTCCGCTCGGAGCAATCCTCCGCATCGACGTCGACAATCCGGCGGAGGGTCTGAACTACGGCATTCCCGCCACCAATCCGTTTGTCGGCGACACGAATTCCCTGCCGGAGATCTGGGCCTGGGGATTCCGCAATCCGTGGCGCTTCAGCTTCGATCCGGAAACCGGCAGGATGTGGACCGGAGACGTGGGACAGGAGCGATACGAGGAGATCGACATCGTCGAGGGGGGCAAAAACTACGGATGGCGGATCATGGAGAGCCGGTACTGCTACGTTCTGCCGGTCGACTGCGATTCCACCGGGATGACCTCTCCGGTCTGGGGCTACGACCACAGTCTCGGACAATCGATAACCGGCGGCTATGTCTATCGCGGCTCCCGCATCCCGAAATTGCAGGGACGCTACATCTATGGCGACTTCGTATCGGGTCGAATCTGGGGACTGGACTATGTCGCAGAGGACAACGTGTCGAGCACGCTTCTTGTCGATTCCAATCTCTTTATCGTGACGTTCGGACTCGACGAGAATCGGGAGATCTATCTGGCCGACTATTTCGGCGGTCGCATCTACACCCTCGAGGAAGTGCCGTCGGGAGTCGATGACCGGCAGCAGAACGGCACGGCTCTCTATCCTGCGATTCCGACCCCGGCATCCGTCCGCCTGAGGATCCCCTATCGGATCGGCGAACCGACGAACGTGCGGCTGGTTCTCTTCAATGCGCTCGGGGAGAAGGTTCTTTCGCTGGTCGACCGGAAGCAGGAAGAAGGAGCATACAACGTGGAACTTGATGTGACCCCGATTCCCGACGGGATCTACTATGTTCGGCTGACGACGGAGAACCGACAGATCACGCGGAAGATCACGGTAGTCCACTGAGCCGGCGGGAACGATCATCCGACCGGATCCGTTCTCCCGAATGAAAAGCCACGTTTCATTTTCAGCCAGTCAACGACGATGCGATATACGATTATCAGCGGATCAAACGACGCCGACCTGTGGATGCTTGTCTTCGACAAAGGTGAGCGGGCACTGGAAGCCTTGCTCACCTTTGCCGAAGAACGGAAGATCGCCGCAGGAAGTTTCTCCGGACTCGGAGCCTTCAGCGAGGCGACCCTTGCCTTCTTCGACCGGACGACAAAGGAGTACGCACCGATCCCGGTGGAGGAACAGACCGAGGTGCTGAACATCACCGGGAACATCGCCTTGCACGAGGGGAGGCCCCGGCTGCACGCACACGCAACGCTGGGAAAGCCGGACGGATCGACCATCGGCGGACACTTGGTGGAGGGGATCGTCTGGCCGACGCTGGAGATCACGCTGATCGCCACGGCCGGAAAACTTGAGCGGGTGATGGATGAGGAGACGGGGTTGCCGTTGTTGAAGCCGTAGGATCACGATTGTGTTGAAGCCGTAGGATCACGATTGTGTTGAAGCCATAGGATCACAATTGTTTTGAAGCCGCAGGCTCGATTGAGGCGGCAGGAACTCACGCAGTCCGCCGCGGTCTTTGATGTCCGCCCTGGCGGATGGCGTGCGGAGGCGAAGACGCAGAGGAGCGCAACGTTCATAT
>CAMLOB010000411.1 GCA_946481475.1 uncultured Chlorobiota bacterium
TCTTCTCATCGCAAACCACCACCTGCTCCAACAACTCCTTCGCCTTCGCGTACTCACCAAGAGCCTTCAGCACCAGCGCCAGAGTATTTTGCAGGAACGTCTTGGTTTCCTCCGATTCAACCGGAAGAACCATCAGGAGAGACTCACCAAACGGTATCCACGGAAATTTATCTACAGGATTATCCTTAGCCTGGTCAATTGACAGGCGGGAAGCAATTACCTCAATCAGTGGCTCCACATCGTCAAAATCTATCCCCCGCTGTACGTTCATCACCTTCGTCACAATAGCATGCATCTTGTAGCTGTCGGTCTCCTCACTACACAACAGCCATCCTTTGTCCTTCAGGTCGACAAGTGTTCCCGGGAAGAGCTCCTCTCTGTTCGTGATCTTGGGACAAATAAGGTCTTTCAGAAGCTCGTACCTGTGGAATTCCGGAGGGAGGCAGACGAATTGAGCAAGCATCCAGAGTTCATCTTCGCTCAGGTTGCTGAAGTTGAAGATGGAGCAGAGGTAGGACGTGATCCGATCAATGGCCTCCCCCTTGTGGTTGATGTAGACCCCGGCCTTCTGATCGATGTTGAGGGCCTCCTTCAGTCTCTCCATCCCGAGCCGGTGTCGCTGGGCGGTCCTGGCAAGAATCTCGATCGTGAGCGTGTGGAGATCAACCGTCCTGACCAGTTCCCTGATCTTGTCATCGCTCAGATTGCCGAGAGTGTAGTGGCGCGAGAAGAGGGCAACCGCATCCTCCTCGGAGAGGAAGTCAAGTTCCCTGACGTCAAATTCTGGAATGCGCTCCCGGGAGGTGGCCAGGATGTGCCACGGAGGGCCGGGGAGATACTCGCGCAGTCGGCTCAGGGAGTTGTCGGCGTTGTCCAGAACCAGCAGGTTGGGGCCTTCATCGAACTTCTTCAACTCGTTCACAAGATTGAGGAAGATACTCCAGGGCTCTTTCCCCTCCGTCCTGATGTTCAGGTTGTCCAGCAATCCCTCGGCTGTGATGAAGTCCCCCATGATATCGTCCGATACCTGTCCCACCCACACGACGTGACGATAGTCATCCCAATTCCGGACCATGTATGCCTGTGCGAGGGTGGTTTTGCCGATGCCGCCTAACCCGTTCACCAGCACCACCTGTCGTTGGTCAAACAACCTGGCCCGTACATCGGCCAGTTCCTCCTCACGGCCGATGATGGAGTCGGATGAGAGTCTGGGAACTCTTGCGGTCAGCTCTTTGGGGAAGCGCGGCTTTTCGGGATGATAATGGTAATGGATCTGATCTCCGATGGTGACGGAACCGACATTTGAGATGTCGCCCCAGACGACATTCTTCTGCACAGCAATTCCATCGATCAGTTGAATGAATCCGCTCGCGAACTTCTCTCTGTACTCATCGACCATCTTCCTGATAACGGCAAGCCGGAGGTTATCCAGGCGATTCAGCTTCGCCCGGCTTCCCTCAAGGTCACGGGGATCAATGACGACGTCGCCCGGATCTTTATCCGGGATCACAAGACTGCCGTCTTTCTGTAGAGAGATGGTGATTTCCTGCATTGGCTCTACCTCCGGAACACCTTGCGAAGCCTCTTTCAGCCCGACACTGCGGGCGGATTTGCTGATGGTTGTTGTGGCGCACACACTCTGTTGAAGGCGGGGTAAAACTATGCCGGTTCCGGTTGAAGGACAAGAGGAATTTTTGCAGGCGACCATTTCGCTCCCGGTATCTATACGACAATGCCGCGACCCCCGAAGGATGCCGCAGCATTGCATTCGTATCTCCCGATGTGTTCTCCCCCCTACTCCACCTTCAATGCCGTCCGCACCACCGAGGCGCCGTCGACCGTCAGCCGGATGAAGCAGGCTCCGTTCGGCAGACCGGCCCCCTGCAACTCACTCCGGTGTGTTCCGGCATTTTGCAGGGCATCGACCAGCGTCATGATCGTTTCGCCGCGGGCGTCGATCACTTCCAGCCGGACCCGACCCGGTTCGGCCAGACGGTAGGCAATCGAGGTTGTGTGGGCGAACGGACTGGGCGCGATCGATTCGAGACTGAAGCCGGGAGCCGGACGTTCCGGCATCGGGACAGCGGAGATGTAGTCCGACAGGTCCTCCTCGTCAACGTCGACGAGATCGTCGCCGCCGTCAAGCTTTACGCCACGCAGTACCAGATTCATATTCTCCAGACCGATCCGCTTTGCCGACACCGGCAGGTGGGTGGAGTAGGGGGTCTTCAGTTCATGCGCGAAGACCAGAAGCAGGTCGTTCAGCAGAACCGCATCGATATCCCGGACGAAGGCCGAGGAGTCGCCGACAAACGGACTGGCGGCGATGTGCTCCCAGTCCCCCCCCTCCAGTTGATCGTTCACCAGAATATCGACCATGCTGAAGATTGCTTCTCCGTCGGTCGAGACCTGATTCCGGTGGAAGACCACCACGCCTTTCCCGTCGGCGTTGAGAGCCGCGCGGGGACGCTGCAGATTCCCCAGCGTGTCCTCGTGGACAAAAGCCTGGAACGTATCCCATTTCCCCTCCAGCCACGGCACGGTTATCACGACCGACCGGGGAGACTCCTCCGCTCCGTTACCGACCGCCGTCCCGACAACCGCCAGCAAACCCCTCTCCCCGTTGGTCACCGCATGGAGGTCGTTGTAGTAGAGGCCGTCGCCGGTTCCCAGAAGAACTTCGGGTTCGCTCCAGTCAGTCCCATCCCACTCCATGGTCATCACCTGCGGGTCGTCCGAGGTCTCGGATGTACGGTTGATCCAGACGGCCGAGGCTCCTCCCCCATCGGTCTCAACCACCCGCAGCGAATGTTCGATACCGGAGAGTTCGGCCGCAACGGCCGGCTCGGTCCCGCTCCAGATGCCGTTCTCCTCCTTCAGGAGCGAGTAGTAGATCTCGGATGACTTCTCATCGGGATCGGCAACGATCCAGGTGATGAGAGCGCTTGACGGAGAGAGAGGGGTCACTCCCCCGTTCCCCTCAAGTCGTCCGGCTGTTCCGGAACTGAAATCATCCTGAAGAATTCCGGTCTGCTCGACAAGGCGACTTGCGGAGTTGACCACCGCATACCAGACGTCGAGACTTGTCGCCAGCTCCACGATCGAGGCATCCTCCGGCGCGGTCTCCGGAGTGTACCGGCTCTGCGACCACGTGACGATGTGGGTGGAGTCGGTCAGGTTCGTGATCTGCGGATTGCTGACGGCGCTCCTGTTGGAGACGACCGTCATGGTGTTCGGGAAGTTCCCCTCCCCGACCGTCCCCAGCATCAACGTTCCCCGCTTCGTGGCCGGGTCCTGTTCCATCCAGACGGCGGCCAGTCCTCCGTTCCGGACCGAGGCGGCCGGTTGCGGAGAGACCAGCGGACCGGTCAGGAAGTTCGTCCCCTCCGAAGCGGCCGGCAGACCGGCCACCGCATTCTCATCTTCTCCCTTCTCATCTTTTTCGGTGCCGCTCCAGGGCCACCCCTCGGCTTCGGGCCAACCGAGAGGGATGTCGTCTCCCCAACTGGTATGGTAGAACATCTTCGGACCGTAGATCGAGACCGGCACGAATCCCCAGAGGAATTCCGCCTCCAGTTCTCCGTAGAGCTGAACGCCGACACCCCACAGGGCCTGGTTGGCGGTTTCGGGAACGGTTCTGTAGGCCGCCCCCGCCCCCAGAACACCACGTAACTTGAAATCGAGTTGCAGAGCGGCCACACCCCAGAGGGCCTGCACTCCAAGGGCGAGCGTCACCCCGGCGTTGAACTGCGTCACCTGATACGATGCCGCTCCGTCGTCCGTATCGCCGTCCAGATCAAGCGAACCGACGGCCCCCCACTGGTCGTCGTTGACCCCCATGTTCAGTCGCGTCGCCGAACCGTAGGAAAGATTCGGCTTGATCGCGATGTAGGGAGAGATGACCGAAACGTTCTCCAGCTTGTCTTCTCCCCTGGCCCACTTGAAGATGTTGAACTCTCCTCCGGCCAGACTCTTCCCTCCGATCAGCGAAGAGGGTATCGATTCGGAAGCCTTGGTCTCCACGTTGGCGATCAGATTGTTGTCGGAGTCGAGATAGGCCCCTGCGGCCTCCCACTCCGACGAGACGTCGGCCCCGAAAAAGCTTGTGCCGCTCTTGAAGCTTGCTCCGGAAAGTGCGAGCGCTTCCGTCTCTTCATTGTAGGTGAGATTCGCCTTGATCGTCGGATGGGCCCCGTCCATCCCCTCGCCGCCGATGATGGGGATGAAGTCGGGAACCGCAAAGCTGAAGAGGAAATCATCTTTCAGATTATCGAAGCCCTCGTCGACTGTCGACAGGATCAGCGATGTCGTGCTCTCGCCGTCGAAACTTGTCTCTACCGAAAAGCTGTAGGTCCCGTCCCCGTTATCCCGGACGTTCGAGAACGCCGCATCGTCGTTGAACCAGTCAGGGCGCGTCCGGGTGATCGTCAGTCTGAGAGTA
>CAMLOB010000412.1 GCA_946481475.1 uncultured Chlorobiota bacterium
CTCTCGCTGCGGGCCGGTATGGTCAAGACGGTGATGCTGGAGGTTCACGAAGAGGTCTCACGCGACCAGATCGAGGTGCTGACGACACTGCTGAACGAACGGCTTGCCGGGCTGACGATCCGGGAGATCAGGACGACGTACAGGGATCGGCTTCTGGACCTTGCTCTGCAGGGGGAGTCGTCCGGTCTTGTCAGAATATTTCTTGACTCGGCCGAACGCATCTTCGACGCCCAGCCGGGCGTAGAGCGGGTCCACGTCGCCCCCGCAAAGGAGATCCTCCACCAGCCGGAGTTCTCTTCTCCGGAGCAGATCAGGGGGATCGTGGAGTTGATGGAGAACGAGGAGATCGTCATCCATCTGCTGGAAGGGCACCAACAGGTCGAGAGTGGTGTTCACGTAGCGATCGGGATGGAACTGAAGGATGAACGAATGGCCGACTACAGCATGATCGCCACCCGGTACAAAGTCGGGGAGACGCACGGGACTATCGGTCTGATCGGTCCGAAGCGGATGAACTATGCCCGACTTATGTCACTGGTCGGGTATGTGGCCAACACACTGACGAACCAATTGGGTGAGCGGTAGATGGAGGTCCGCTGCGAAGACCCGCCCGACAGGCAAACAACAAGCATCAATAAATGAAGAGCAAGAGAACAATGACATCACGAAACATTCCCGTTTCGGGACATCAGGATGAGGTCGCCGAAGGACGGCATAAAGATGAAGAGCTGGCCGGATCGGCTGCGGATCGTACCGGGAACGAAGGACAAGACCACGACGCGGTGATCACCATGCTGGAAGCGCGGGTGAAGGAACTGGAGCAGGAGAGCGAGACCCTGCGCGAGCAACGCCTGCGGGCGATTGCCGATCTGGACAATACCAGACGCCGGGCCGAGCAGGATGTGCTGACCACTGTGCAATACGCCAACGAAAATCTGCTGAAGAAACTGCTGCCGATCGTCGATGATTTCGAACGCTCGGTGGAGAACGTTCCGGAGGATAAAGGGAATGATCCTTTTGTGCAGGGGGTGATGATGATCCGGAACAAGATGGTCCGGCTGCTGGAGGAGGAAGGGGTGGAAAAAATCGCCGCCGCCGGCGAACCGTTCGATGTGAATCTGCACGAGGCGTTGATGCGTCAGCCGAGCGACCAGCCGGAGAATACCGTAGTGCAGGAACTGGAGCCGGGCTATATGTACAAAGGGAAAGTTCTTCGTCACGCAAAAGTGATCGTCTCGGCCTGAAGCCGGGGAAGAACACCTGTGATGAAATTCCGGTCCGGAACAATCGTTTCGGTACCGCTCCCGAAGAACGAAGAGAAGAATTCCGTCTCTCCCGCGAGTCCCGGTCGACTTCCTCTTCGAAGAAGCCGGGAGGCTGTAGAGATAATTACCGATCTATCGAACCCATGACTCAACGCGATTATTACGAGATATTAGGCGTCGGAAAGGATGCAGGCGAGGCGGAGATCAAGAGTGCCTATCGCAAGATGGCCCTGAAGTATCATCCCGACAAAAACCCCGACAACCCCGAGGCCGAAGCAAGTTTCAAGGAGGCTGCCGAGGCATATTCCGTCCTCTCGGACCGGGACAAGCGAGCCCGCTACGACCGGTTCGGTCATGCCGGAGTTCGGGGCAACGGCGGAGGTGGAGGCTTCGAGGGCTTCACCAATTTCGAGGACATTTTCGAAGCGTTCGGCTTCGGCGATATTTTCGGGGGACGCCGGAGCGAGGGACGGGGGAACGGGCCGATGTTCGGACGTATTCCCGGAAGTGATATCCGCGTCCGTCTTTCGCTGACGCTGGAGGAGATTGCAGCCGGGGTGGAGAAGACGATTTCGCTGAAGCGGCAGATTCGCTGCCCCGATTGCGACGGCCAAGGGTCGACCGAATCGGACGGAGTGGAGACGTGCAACCAGTGCGGCGGTGCCGGTCAGGTTCGCCAGGTCTCCCGATCCTTTTTCGGACAGGTGGTCAACGTCGTCCCCTGCACCAAGTGTCAGGGTGAAGGGAAAGTGGTGGTGAAGCCGTGCAGCCTCTGTGAGGGGGAGGGACGGGTCCGAAGCGAGGAGAAAGAGCAGATTGAAATCCCGGCCGGCGTCTCCGACGGAAACTATCTGAGCCTCCGGGGGAAAGGGAATGCCGGACTGCACGGCGGTCCTCCGGGCGATCTGACCGTGCTGATCGAGGAGGAACGACACGAGCACTTTGTCCGCAACGGCAACGATGTCGTCTACGACCTGACCATCAGCTACCCACAGGCCGCTCTCGGCGGAGAGGTTCCGGTCCCGACGCTGGCCGGCATCTCGATGATGGAGATCGAACCGGGAACCCAACCCGGATCGCTCCTCAGAATGCGGGGCAAGGGAATTCCCGAGCTGAACTCCTCCCGCGTCGGCGATCAGATCGTCCGCGTTACCATCTCGGTGCCGAAGAGACTGAACGACGAGGAACGGGAAATCCTGGAACGCCTTGCCGGTATGCCGAATGTCGGCCCGACCGAGGGGAAAGAGGGGAAGGGGTTTTTTGAGCGGATGAAGGGAGTGTTTCTTTAAAGGCAAAATTCAAAATTAAAAATTCAAAAGGGAGAGGGGAGAAGACCGGCCTCTTCTTCTTGAATGCAGTCTCGAAATTCAAAAAGAGAAGGGGACAGGCAAGGCATTGCCTGCACTGCACATCCCCTTCCCTCTTTTTGAATCCGCCGCGGCGGATCATTTTTCATTTTTACTTGACCCGATGTCTTCTTTGAAGCGGCTCTGGCCCTACATCAAACGGTATAAAGGACGGCTCATCATCGGTCTGGTGGCCGTGACCCTTTCAAATGCGTTCGCCGCAATTGTTCCCAGAATTATCGGTCAGACGATTGACCGGCTGGATATGCCCGATACGGTGCTGGAGAGGGTGGAGATGTATGTGACGGGATTCTTTCAGGCTCTCCATACCGGGGATGCCGGAAGGCTGAGCGGATATATCGGAGAGCAGAGCACGGCGATGACGGCCGGAGATATCGTCCATCAGGTCCTGCTGATTATCGGCCTGTCGATCATTGCCGGACTCTTTCTCTTCCTGACGCGACAGACGATTATCGTTATGTCCCGCCTTGTCGAACAGGATCTGCGGAACGATTTCATGGATCATGTCCAGTCTCTCTCGATGCGGTGGTTCACCACCACAACCACGGGAGATATCATGGCCCTGGCGACGAATGATATTCCCCGCATCCGGGAGTTTGCCGGTCCGGCCCTGATGTATTCGGCCAACACCGTGACGACATTTGTCTTTGCCGTCGGCATGATGCTGGTTCTCTCGCCGGAAATTACGCTGCTTGCTCTGCTCCCCCTTCCTCTTGTCAGTTACACGGTCTACAAGATCGGCAAGAAAGTCCATGTCCTGTTCGGTCACGTGCAGGGACAGTATGCCGATCTGACGAGCAATGCGCAGGAGAACATCTCGGGCGTCCGGGTGATCCGCGGCTATGTGCGCGAGGCATACGCCGAGAGCGTCTTCGGCAGACTGAGCGAGCTCTATCGGTTGAAGAACATGGAGTACATCAAGGCCGATGCCCTGATGATGCCGGCGATGATGGCCCTGATCGGTATGTCGCAGATTATTATTCTCGGCTTCGGAGGTGCGGAGGTGATGGCCGGACGTCTGACGATCGGGGATATCACGCAGCTTGTCGCCTATCTCTCGATGCTGATCTGGCCGGTGATCGCCGTCGGCTGGGTGACGAATCTTGTGCAGCGTGCGGCGGCAGCCGCCAAACGGTTGAACGAAGTCTTCGATCTGAAGCCGGACATTGCCGATACGGAGAAGACGAATCATGCGGTGACGTCGATTCGGGGGAAGATCGGATTCAGGAACGTGACGTTGCAGTACGATCCGGAGATGCCGCCGGTCCTGCAAGGGGTGACCTTTTCGGTCGATCCGGGGGAGACGCTGGCGGTGGTGGGGGCCACCGGTTCGGGGAAAAGCTCGATCGTCAACCTGATCGCCCGACTCTATGATCCGACCGACGGAGAAATTCTGATCGATGATATGCCGATCGGGACGATCCCGCTCGACACGCTCCGCTCATCCATCGGGACGGTGACGCAGGAGACCTTCCTCTTCTCGAAAACCATCGCCGACAACGTTCGCTTCGGCAGAACCGATGCCCTGCCCGATATGGTGGCCGACGCCACCTCCCTCGCACAGCTTCACGAGAACGTGATCGACTTTCCGCAGCAGTACGATACGATGGTGGGAGAGCGGGGGGTGACCCTTTCCGGCGGACAGAAGCAGCGGACCTCGATTGCCCGGGCGGTGCTGCGCGAACCGAGCATCCTGATTCTGGACGATGCTCTCTCGGCCGTCGATACCGAGACCGAGGAGCTGATCCTGCGCGGACTTCGCGACGTGATGAAGGAGCGGACGACGATCCTGATCGCCCACCGC
>CAMLOB010000413.1 GCA_946481475.1 uncultured Chlorobiota bacterium
TTTCGGTTGGTCCGGCGCGCCGACTCTCGGCGTCCAGTATCCCTCCACCTCCAGCCACGACTGGTGGGTAAAACCGTTCTCGGCCAGCACCTGGTTGTAGTCGATCTTGTTCCCCTGGCCATCCTTGCGGTAGGCCATCTCCGCATGAATCTTTGCGTAGGTCTCCAGCGAAGCCGGTTCTCCTCCCCCCCGCATCCGCTCCTGTGCCGCCTGATACAGAGGCATGAAGGCCATCGCCGTCTTCCCCATGTCGGCCGGATCGCTCATCCGTGCGGTGTACCCTTCCTTGGCCTGCTTCCACGCATCCGCCGACACTCCGTGTCCGGCGGCAATTGCGTTCTCCTGTTCCACATCTCCCCCGGTATTCCCCATCAACGCACAGAGATCGGCGTACTGCTCCAGCGTGACTCCGGCAATCGGTTCACTCATTGCATCCTCCTTCTACGAGTATGGTTGAACGTATTCGGGCAGTGGCCGCCATGAAGATAGGAAAAACCTCCGGCTACGCCCCCCGCTCCTTCCCCCGTTCCAGCCGGTACTGTACCGTCAACCGGTAGGTGAACTGCACCACCGGCTTGACGAAGCTTGGATTGAGGACCAGATCGTAGGCCGTGAAGGGGATGCGGTTGTAGTAGATCGTCTTCGGTTTGTCGGCCGGATTCACCTCGATATGACCGTAGTGCGTCCCCCGTCCCGCCTCGCTCCCCTTGATCGAACTGCTGCCGAAGGCCGAGAAGGCAACGTACCGCTCGATCGGCATCGTGGCCCCGCTCCCCTCCGCAATCATCGGCGACGACGAGGCGATCTGCAATCCCAGTTTCGAGAAGTCCTTCAGCTTCTTCTGTATCGTGGAAATCGCCTCCCGCCTCAGCGAATCGTAGACGCTCTCCACATCGTTGACGATATATTCCACCTTCACGATGTCGTAGATCTCCTGTCGCGCAGCGGCCGAGACAAGCTTCCCCAGAATCTCGGAATCCTTGTAGCCGACGTGAATGTTCTTCCGCAGACTGAACCCGATCGGTATCTCGTTGAATGTGTGACTGTAGAGTTTCTGTTCAACCTGATAGCTGTACATCGGCACCTGGGAGACGACATCGATGTGAATGTCCTTCTCGGCAATGCCATAACGCCTGATCGAATCGATGAACGCATCGATCCGGCCGTCGATGATCTGCGTTGCCGAGTCGAGTGTGGAACCGACCTGTTCCAGCGCAAAGATCGCCACGTACTTGTCGGCCTGAACGTTCATCAGGGCGCTGACGTCCACGTAGATCGTGCTGTCGGTGGTGGTGAAGACCGGAGAGGTCTGAATGTTCGGTTGATGAATGTTGTGCGTGGAGTGGGGCAACCCCTGGGAACGGATCGACGCCTGGAACGATTCGTTGAGAAAGGCATTTCCTGCCGCCTGGGCCCTCAGGTCCGTACCCGATGCAGTACAGAACAGGACCATCACGGCAAGAGCAAGAAGTTTCCGTATAGTGCTCATAATACTCTGTTGAATGATACCGACATCCATCCGGAAACGGACATCAGTGGTGAATGCAGATTGATTAGTTTGCAGCAACGTCGCTCGGAAGAGATTCCAACCGACATCGAGACCGTCCGTCGCGCGATACGGACAGCCTGTCGACGCAGAGTAGGAACTTTGCAACAGAACCATCCGTACGGTCCCCCTCTTCCTCCCGCTCCCGGCTCCGGTTTGTTCAACAAGCATTCCGGACATCAACAACCCGAAAACGGATGACGCTCTACAACGCCTTGACCATACTCCATGTGATTGCCGGAGGGACAGCTCTGGGAACTGCCCTCTCGGCAATTCTTGCAAAGGCCTTCGGTATGAACCACCGGGTGCACGTCATCAGCGGCAGACTCTACGTCGGGGCAATGGTTGCCGTCGCCCTGACATCCTTTCCGATGGCCGTGATCCGCCCGAACAGTTTTCTCTTCATGATCGGCATCTTCAGTCTCTACCTGACGCTGGCCGGATTCCGCTACGCAACCAACCGGAAGGGGACTCCGCGATGGTTCGACCGGCTTGGCGCAGGGCTGATGCTCCTGACCGCAGCGATCATGATCGGCCTTGCACTCTACGGGTTCATGAATGAAGGGAACGGAGAAATCCTCTTGCTGATCTTCGGCCTGATCGCCGCACTCCTCGGCGGCGCCGATCTGAAACGAATGCGGACCGGAGGGAGAAAGGGGAAAACCCGCATCGCCGCACACCTGACGATGATGCTCTCGGCAACCATCGCGACGCTGACCGCGTTTCTGGTGAACAACGTCGTGACCCGACCGGCGATCATCCCCTGGATTGCCCCCACCATCCTCATCGTGCCGATCATCGTGTTGTGGAACCGTAAAGTCCTGAAGGGAAAAACGGGAACGACGGGATTGCCCGATTCGTTATCATAGTCCGAGTTCCTTTTCCATCTATATCCGGGAATACTTCCAATGGCTCTGAACGAACAACAGGAAAAACTCTGCGCGGAGAACACCACCGACTTCTCCGATCTGAAGGCCCTCTTTCTGAACTGCACACTGAAGAAGTCGCCGACCCTTTCGAACACTGAAGGGCTGATGAATGTGTCGAAGGCGATCATGGAGAAGAACAACGTCTCGGTCGAGATGCTCCGTCCGGTCGATCACGCCATCGCCTACGGCGTTTACACGGATATGACCGAGCACGGCTGGGATGTAGACGAATGGCCGGAGATCCAGAAGAAAGTAATGGATGCCGACATCCTGGTGATCGGCTCGCCGATCTGGCTCGGAGACAAGTCGGCGGTCTGCACGAAAGTGATCGAACGCCTCTACAGCTACTCAGGAGAACTGAACGATCAGGGACAGTACGCCTACTACGGCAGGGTCGGCGGGTGCATCATCACGGGGAACGAGGACGGGATCAAGCATTGCTCGATGAACATTCTCTACAGTCTCCAGCACCTCGGCTACACCATCCCTCCGCAGGCCGACGCCGGATGGATCGGCGAGGCGGGTCCGGGCCCTTCCTACTGCGACGAGGATTCCGGCGGGCCGGAGAACGACTTCACGCAGCGGAACACAACGTTTATGACCTGGAACCTTCTCCACTTCGCCCGCATGTTGAAAGATGCCGGAGGAATCCCGGCCCACGGCAACCGGCGTTCGGCCTGGGATGCGGGTTGCCGGTTCGATCATCCGAATCCGGAGTACAGGTGAGAGTGCATAGAGTTCTTAGAGAGAGGAGTGTATAGAGTGAGAGGATTTTAGCGGCTCCTCTTTGCGTCTTTGTCCTTTGCGTCCGCCGCGGCGGACGCAAAGAGTCGAAGGCGCAAGGAAGACTTCCCGCCGACGAACATTTGTTACTCAATTCCCCACGGTCGATCCCTGCAAAGCGACGGAGAACCTCTATTTTTGCCCGACATGTTGGTTCAACCCACATATCTTCCTTTTCGTAATCGCGCATTGAACAGGTACAACGCACGGCACCTGTTCCTGCGACGATGCACCCGTTTCCTCGTCTGCTTCCGACGAAGCACGCTTCAGCTCTGATCCCGTTTCCGGGAACTCACATCGTTCACGTTTTCGTTCTGCAGCATCGGATGCTCCGCTACGGGCGTTCGTCACTGCAAGTCCGTTTTCTACCCCTCAACGTCGGAACATTTTTTCCATCATTACTGGACAGTAACGGTCGTTCATGGACATAGATATCTGCATCGCATCGGAAGAGCACACTCGGTTTGCCGGAGAGATATGCGAGATGATCGCCGCCGCCGCCGAGAAGCGGGGGACCGGCATCGCCCGCCGCTCTCCCGAATACATCGGGTCGAAAATACTGGAGGGGAAGGCGGTCATCGCCCTGGACGACGGGAAACCGGTCGGGTTCTGCTACATCGAGTCGTGGAGCCACGGTCGCTTCGTCGCCAACTCCGGACTGATCGTCGCCGAAGAATACCGCAACTCCGGTCTGGCCCGACGCATCAAAAAGGAGATCTTCAAGCTCTCCCGGAAGAAGTATCCTGAGGCAAAGATCTTCAGCATCACCACCAGTCTGGCGGTGATGAAGATGAACTCCGAACTCGGCTACCGTCCGGTCACCTTCTCCGAGCTGACCGACGACGCGGACTTCTGGAAGGGGTGCCAGAGCTGCCGGAACTTCGATATACTTCAGCGGAACGAACAGAGGATGTGCCTCTGCACCGGTATGCTCTTCGATCCGGAACATCCGGACAACTTCAACTTCTCGAAGAAGGCCGGTATACTCGAACGGCTTCGTTCAATCAAACAGAGCATCTTCCTGAAAAAAAACGGAAAGGGGAATGGCAAGTAACAACAGACCGATTCTGGTTCTCGCATACAGCGGCGGACTCGACACGTCCTACTGTCTCCACAGGCTCTCCCGTACGATGGATGCGGATGTCCACTCGGTTCTGGTCGATACCGGAG
>CAMLOB010000414.1 GCA_946481475.1 uncultured Chlorobiota bacterium
AACATTCTTATAGAGACATTCCGGGGTTCGGGGAGCGAAAGATGGAGGGCTGTTTGTCCCGATGCCGGGTTCGGGACGAGATGAAGATTGAAGTGGGAAGAAGAATGATTCTCTGAAGATTCTACGCCGGAAACCTGCGACAGGGGCAACAGCACCCGCGACGGATATTGGGGTGCAAGATAGATGCTGTTGGCGGCGACCAGCGAATCGTCCGACTGATACGGGGGGGCCGGAGTATTCGGGTTGACATCAAAGTGAGGATAGTTCGAACCGGTGACGATAATTCTGATTCGGTGCCCCACGCCGAACGTCACGGCCAGATTCTGAAGCTCCACCGTCACCTTGTAGACCTCGTCCGGCACGATCAGAGAGGTATCCTCCGGACGGAAGCCCTCTCTGAAGCGCATCCGGCGAATGCCCTGTGTCAGGAGCATCGAGCGGCCGTCCGGATAGACATCGCAAAGCCGGACGGCGAAGTCCGTGTCCTCGCGATCCGAGGAGACGAAGAGTTCGACCGATATCGGACCTGTGACCTCCAGGGGGTTCTCAAGCGGAGCCGTTGTGAAGATGATCGCATCGTTCCGACTTTCAACGACTTCCCGCTGGTCGTAGGGACCGACCGGGGCGTTCCGATTCAACGGATCGAAGAAGGAGCCTCCGTGTGTGGGGGAAGGGTTGCGGGGATCGTAGGGAAACGTGACCGGGGGATAATCCGGACCGCCGATGCCGTTCGGACTGAGCAGACCGTCGTTCCGAAGATAGAAACTTGTCGGAACGGCCGACGCAACCAGACCTGTCCAACTGTCGGCCCCCTTCCATCGGTTCTCGCCAAGTTGATAGTACTGCACCGTCGGCGTTTGCGGCCAGGAATTCGACTCGTTCAGAAGATAGTAGTGGAAGAACCGGAGAGCCGCCGTGTTTGCCATGGTCGCTTCCGGATATTCCAGTTCTCCCTGTTCGGCCTTGTCCACTCCGCTGTGGGTCCACGGACCGAAGACCAGCTTGTGCTGTTCCCGGACGACCGGGGCGCTTCGCGTGCGAATATCGTTGAACGCCCGGAGCACATGGTCGGGATAATGATCGAACCAGCCGCCGATCATCAGCATCGGGATGGTGAACTCCTCCGGGTAGTCGGTGGTCGCCTCTACCGTCCGGACGAATATGTCGTTTGTCGGATGGTCCAGAATCAGATTTGTGGTGAGGAAGCCGAGCATCTGCAGCGCTTCGACGTGGGCCTTCCGATACTCGCCTCCGTAGTAGTAGTCTTCGTACTGCGTCCTGAAGTCCTTGACCAGCGGAACGGCACAGACCAGGTGAGGAGGATGGTGCCGTGCGGTCTGGAACTGGATAGCGCCGAGTGCCGACGGTCCCCAGGTCCCCACCTTGCCGTTGCACCACGATTGTTCGGCGATCCACTCGACCGCATCGTATCCGTCGAGGCCGCGATCATAGCCGGCTTTTGCCGCGTCGCGCGATCCGAAAAACCCGCGCCAGTCCAGAATAACGTAGTGGAAAGCCTCATCCAGCGGAAACCCCGTCACCGCTTGCGGCGGGAGTTGCGATGTGATCCGGTAGAAATTCTTGTTGTATGGGGTCTGCACCAGGATTACCGGTTTCCTCGCGTTCGAGTCGACCGTGTAGAAATCGGCCGCAAGGCTCTGGCCGTCACGAACCGGTATCGATGTCTCGGTCCAGTTGAACTCGGCGGCCAGGGGAAGGCCGGGAAGAATTATGAGCAGAAAAAGTATAGCGTAGCGCATAGTTCGTGTTCGGTCTGGTGGTTTGTATGACGGACGATGCTCATGCCGGGGAGGATCGTGCAACACGTCTTCAAGATAACATTCTCATCACGGTGCATCTGTGCCGGCATCTATTGCAGATCAACCGACGCACTCTCCTCTCCATCGTGCGGGATTTCCGGATCAGGCTCCCTCCTGCCGTCCCACAGCATGAACCGAGCCGTCCGTTTCCGTGTCAGCCGGAGCTTCCGGAGGGGGCCGCCGGGAAGATCGTCCGGCATCCGGGCGGAGCGCAGGCGATCGGGAAGAATCTCCGCATACTCTTCTTTCCACTTCAGGAAGATTTCCTTTCCTTCTCTCCTCCACTCTTC
This sequence comes from uncultured Chlorobiota bacterium, assembly GCA_946481475.1. The sequence goes on from CAMLOB010000414.1 coordinate 2,111, forward strand.
GGCGAACGGTTTCGCCTTCTTTCCGATCTCCTTCAACGTCTCGCGGTATCTGAATGCCAGGATCTCCAGTTCATCCGCAATATCCAGCCACGCTTTGCGCGATGCGGTCAGTCCTGCCCGGTGTTCGATGATCTTCCCTTCGTCTTCATTTCTCCAGGCTTCGCGCAGTCCCCGTCTGTGCAGGCGGACCTTCCCGCGCAACACCTTCGCTTCGGAGCGGAGCCGGTTCAGCGTTGCAAGGTCTTCGGAAGTCATTGCCTTGTCCAGTTCCGCTTTCCACTCCGAAAGGTTCGGAAAGACGGATTCCCCCATCCACTGCCGGAAGCGTTGATGCAGGTCGGCGCGTGCCGCTTTCCGGGCGGCCCGGGTTGCGCTGTCGCTCCGGTCCGTCTGGGGGGTGACGATACCGGATGTTGAAAGGAAGAGAAGGAGAAGTACAAGTGTGCGCTTCATGGTTTTTCCAACGTAGTCGTTTCAGTGGTTGCAAGTTCGTGCGGGGGTTAGTGGAGGGATCGGGTGAACGGTTCCCGATAGGAGTGGAAATGTGAAGTGGTTGCATGGTTGAGTGGTTGAATAGTTGAATGGTTTTGCGGGAGGTTAATGCTGTTGCATGGGTTGGTAGTTGGGTGGTTGAATAGTTTTGTGAGCTGGAACTGATGATCGTTGTTGATGCTGTTGAATAGTTGAATGGTTTTACGGGCTGGAGCCGATGATCGTTGTTGATGCTGTTGAATAGTTGAATGGTTTTACGGGCTGGAGCCGATGATCGTTGTCGATGCTGTTGAATAGTTGAATGGTTTTACGGGCTGGAGCCGATGATCGTTGTCGATGCTGTTGTATGGTTGAATAGTTGAATGGTTTTGTGGGCTGGAGCTGACGATGTCTCGATCAACCATTGAACAATCCAACTATGCAACCATTGAACGATTCAACCACTGAACTACATTATCTTGCATCGGCTCGCACGGTTTTCCTGCTCACATAATCGACGATGGAATAATGAATCCTGCATCGTATTGCTGTCGCTTTATTTTCCGGATGGTCCTGCTGCTCTGCCTGGTCACCGTCCCGACTACCGCTCAGGTCGAGGACGGTGTGGAGTATTACGACACCGATATGTGGGCGGAGCGGAGCTTCGTCATCGTCGGTTCCACCGGCAGTTACGAGACGGCTCTGGAAATCGCTTCGAACGCATCCTACTATCTTGATCTGATGCTGGATCTTCGCGAACTGGGACCGGATTCAACGGTCGGACTGACCTGGTCGCCGGAGATCTGTGAGGGGACCGGGTGGGAGCATCCGTGCTATGTGGCGCGGGGAAGATTTGATAACGGTGTCTACGTCAGCATCGAGCACTCGGGTGCCTACGAAGGCTTTGCTCCGGACTACTACATCGTGGTGGCGGCAAGCGGAGAATCCGATTCGCCGATCGTGCGGGAGACTCTGGCAAAGGCGCGTGAATTCACCGGGGACGCATACATAAAGAAGACCAGAGTCTACATGGGATGTATGCACTGAGTTCGGGACACGGCAGGACGATCCGGCTTCGTGGTTTCTTTGTGCTCTTCGTGTTTTTGTGGTGCTTCTCCCGGCCCGGGGAAAACCGGTATCTCCGGATGAGATTCACCATCAGGTCAACCGCTGCGACGGAAGCACGAAGAGTCACAAAGGGGGCGTGGTTAACTGTCCTCCAGATCGCTGGCCCGCTGCAACGCCTTGTCGCTGCCGGCGATCAGGAGCGTGTCGGTGGCTATCAGCGGCCGATCGGGATTCGGTGGAATTGAAAGCGTGTCGGTCTTGATGTGATGAATGCCGACCACCGAGAGAAGATGTCGTGTGGGAAGGGAGAGATCACGGAGGGTCTTCCCCTGCCAGTGCTTCGGCGTTTTCATCTCCTGCATACCGAATCCGGCACCGAGTCGTGTGTAGTTCAGGACCGAATCGTCGCTCAGACTCTGGGCCAGATTCTCGGCCATATCTTTTTCCGGGAAGACGGTCTGCGACGCGCCGATCCGCCTCATCACCCGGCTGTGGTCCTCGGAAATGACCTTGACGATGATTGACTTGATACCGAGATCAAGGAGTGTGAGTGTCGCCAGAACGCTGGCCGTGATGTCGTCGCCGGTACTGATAATGCCGACATCGGCCTCGTCTCCTCCCAGATGACTCAGGACAGTGATGTCCCGTCCGTCTCCGACAGCCGCCCTGGTGACTTTCGGGGCGACGCGGTCGACCGTCTCTGCCGAGATGTCGATAGCGATCACCTCATGTCCCTGACGGTAGAGCATTGCCGCGGCACTTGAGCCGAAATTCCC
>CAMLOB010000415.1 GCA_946481475.1 uncultured Chlorobiota bacterium
ACGTTGGCGATGGCTACCCGGGCCAGATCGGGGCGCATGTTGATCACCGCCCCCACCAGTAACCCCCCGGCACTTCCCCCTTCAATCGCCAGCCTCTCATGGTCGGTATATCCCACCTCTACAAGTCTGTCGCCGCATGCGATAAAGTCGGTAAACGTGTTCTTCTTCTTCAGAAATTTTCCCTCGTCATACCACCGGCGCCCGAGTTCCTGGCCTCCGCGAATGTGGGCGATGGCGAAGATGAATCCGCGGTCGAGCAGACTGAGCCGTTTGTCGTCGAACCAGGGATCCATGCTGTAGCCGTAGGAGCCGTAGCCGTAGAGGAGGCAGGGGTTGCCTCCGTTCTTTTTGAACAGATCTTTTCTGTAGACCAGTGAGACGGGAATTTCCTCGCCGTCGGAGGCACGGGCGGTGATTCGCTCCGCATGATATGCCGACGGATCGTATCCTCCCAGAACGGCTTTCCTCTTCAGCAGCGTACGCTCGCCGCTTCTCATGTCGTAATCGTAGATCGATTCGGGTGTGGTGAGCGAGGTGTAGGAAAAACGGAGCACGTCGGAATCGAACTCGACGTTGTCCCGCGTGAAGACGGTATAGACCTCTTCATCGAACTCCACATCGGTCCAATCTCCGGAACCGAAGTGGAAGATATCGATCCCGGTCAGTCCGCGGGTCCGCTTGTGGATCACAAGATGATCCGAGAACATCACGATGTAGTTCAACATCACGTTCTCCCGCCCCGGAATCAGTTCCTCCCAGTTCGCACGATTGGTGTCGGCCACCGGCGTCCTCATCAGACGGAAGTTCGGCGCGTGCTCGTTTGTCAGAATGTAGAGAAAGCCGTTTCGATGTTCGATCGAATACTCCATCTTCGGTTCCCTCGGAGCGACAAGACGGAAACTCCCCTCAGGGTCGGCCGCCGAAAGGACATACTCTTCACTCGTCTCCTTGCTCTGCGTGCTGAGAACGAGATATGTGCGGTCAGCCGTCTTCGAGACATGAACCGAAAACCGCTCATCCGGTTCATGGAAAACTTCCCGGTCTTTCTCCACACCATCCCCGAGTCGATGCCGAAGGATTTTATGCGCCCGTTTCGCCTCGTCGTGAATCGCATAGAAGAACGTCCGCCCGTCGGCGGCCCACTCCAGCGAGTAGTTTGTTCCGGTAATCATATCGTCCAGATCTTTTCCCGACTCCAGATCCCGGACACGCACCGTGTATTCTTCCGAACCGTTCAGGTCGAGCGAGTAGGCAAGCAGAGAATGATCCGGGCTGATCTTGTAGACGCCGATACCGAGATAATCACTCCTCGCCTTTTCAGCCTCTTCGTTCAGATCGAGCAGGATTTCTTCCTCTCCCTCCATACTCCCCTTTCTGCGACAGTAGATCGCATACTGCTTCCCCTCGACCGTTCGGGAGTAGTACCAGTAGTCTCCCCACCGGAACGGGACCTTCAGGTCGGTCTGCTGTATACGTCCGAGCATCTCGTTGTAGAGTTGTTCCTGAAGTTCGGCGGTGTGGGCGGTCATGTTCGCCGTGTAGCTGTTCTCCTCTTCCAGATAGGAGATGACCTCCGGCTGCTCCTTCTCGCGCAGCCAGTGATAATCATCCGTTCGGGAATGACCGTGGGTCTCCGATTGATAAGGAATTTTCCCGGCAACAGGAGGCTTGTGTTCGGACATCGTCGTGAATGGTTGTGTGGGTTCCGTTTCGTCGGGACAAAGTTTACGACAAAAGAACGAAACGGCGGAAGGAGAATCAACTCTTCTCTCTTCCGCCGCTTCATCAGGCTGAAAAATGTCGTACCGCTATCAACCTTCGTTTACGCCTCTACCCGTTTCCCGCTCCCCCCCGGGATTCTGATGTCGAGCGTTCCCATTTTTCCTTCGCGGTAGTCGGCATAGGCCTGCCGGATCTCGTCCATCGTGTTCATAACAAAGGGACCGTAGGCCACCACCGGTTCGTCGATCGGTTTGCCGCCGAGCAGAAGGAATCGGGTCGACTCTTCGGAACGGACCCGAATATCTTCACCCTCAATCGTGAACCCGGCGAGTTCACCTTCACGGACGGTCTCCCCGTTCTCAAGCAGCACAGTCCCCCGCAGGACAAACAGTCCGGTGGTATGGTCCGGATTGACCGGCAGGATATGATCGGCCCCCGGGTTCAGACTGACATCAAAGAGCATCACCGGCGTAAAGGTCCGCGCCCCCCCTTTCGTCCCCTCGAACTCTCCGGCGATCACCCGAAGCCGACCGGCTCCATGTTCAAGCTCGACAACCGGAATATTCTCCTCCCGAATATCCTGATAGCCCGGCTTCTCCGATTTGTGCGCAGCCGGAAGGTTCACCCAGAGCTGCACCATCTCGATTGTCCCTCCCCGGCGTGTAAAATCGCGACCGTACTTTTCCTCGTGTACCACTCCGGAAGCGGCCGTCATCCACTGGACATCCCCTTGTTTCAACGCTCCCTGATTGCCGGCCGAATCACGGTGCTCCAGCTCACCCTGCACCACCACCGTCACCGTCTCGAACCCCCGATGGGGATGTTCATCCACTCCACGCGGCGTCTCGCTCGGCTCCACCTCGGTCGGCCCGGCATGATCCAGCAAAAGGAAGGGATCGATCCCCTCGATGGCCGGACCCGGCATCGGCCGCCGGATATGGAATCCGTCCCCCACCATATCGGGACGACTCTTGGCAATCGCGAGCAGTTCTTTCGGGTTTCTTTTCCGTGCATTCATGTCTACTCCCTCCTGAAAACATATTTATTTGTTGGAACAAGCATCCTGACGACCAAGTATCGGGAATCATTGTCCGGCAGAGGCCCGATCCCCTCTTGAAAGCAAATGTGTCATCTGCAGAGGAATACCCGCCGGTTCATTCCACCGGATGAATTTACCGTAAATTCGCATCGTACTGTCCGGGTTATGCGGCGATGCGGAGATATCTGATTCGGTTCATCGGAACACATGCTACACATACTTGAAGGATTGACGAAGCTCTGGAGTCGCCTCCGTCCGGCCCAGTTGTTTGTAGGGTCGTTCATACTCCTGATCGTCGTCGGCACGCTCGGCTTTATGATTCTTCCCGGTCTGTATACCGGCCCGGGACTCGACTGGCTTGACGCACTCTTCACGGCCACCAGCGCGGTCTGCGTCACCGGACTGATCGTCGTCGATACGGCCACGTACTTCACCACGTTGGGCCAGATATGGATTCTTCTGCTGATCCAGCTCGGCGGACTTGGAATCATCACGCTCGGCTCCCTGATCATTACCGCCCTGAACCAGCGGCTCCCCCTTCGCTCCCATGCTCTGGCCTCCGGCGTCGAGGTGCTGGGAACGAAGATCACCCCGGGCGAACTGGTGCGGCGGGTGGTCATCTTCACACTGGTCATCGAACTTCTGGGGGCGCTCTCCCTCTGGATCTGGTGGGGAATGAACGGAGACTGGGGAGGAAGTTTCTGGCCCGCTCTCTTCCACTCGATCAGCGCATTCTGCAACGCGGGCTTTTCCACCTGGACCGACTCTCTTATCCGTTTCCAGCGGGATCCGGTGAGTATCGGCATCTTCAGTCTGCTGATCATCCTGGGAGGGATCGGATTTGTAGTGATGAGCGATCTGGGTCAGTGGTGGCAACACCGCCGTCAGCGACCCGGACATCGCCTTTCGCTGCACACGAAAATCACGGTCTGCACATCGCTGATTCTGATCTTCGCCGGCTGGATTCTCTTCACGATGTTCGAATGGGAGGTCACCTTTGCCTCACTCTCTCCGCCGGATCGCTTCGTCAACGGCTTTTTCATGAGCGTGACGGCACGAACTGCGGGATTCAACACGATCGATTACGGAGCCGCCTCCGACAGTTCGAATTTCCTGACGATTCTTCTGATGTCGATCGGCGGCTCTCCGGGATCGACGGCGGGTGGATTGAAAACCACAACCATCGCCCTTATCATCCTTGTGGCCTGGGCACGACTTCGGGGGATGAAATCGGCCTCCGCTTTCGGGCGCTCTCTGCCGGGTGACACGGTCCAGCAAGCGGTCGGGTTCTTCACCCTCGGCTTTGCCCTGATCACCCTCGGCATCTTCGCCTTCACCACACTGGAACTTCCCTTCATCTCCCATCGGTTAACCGAACGGGGGTTTCTCCCCTACATGTTTGAAACCGTCAGCGCCTTCAACACGGTCGGTCTGTCGATGGGGGTAACGCCGATGCTGGAAACCGAGGGGAAGATCATCACGATCATTCTCATGTTTATCGGTCGCGTGGGACCGCTGACGCTGATCGCCGCGATTGCCGCCCGTTCGCACCGGGCAATCAGCAAGGTCAGATATGCAAAGGAAGACGTATTGATCGGATAGAACTACTACAGCCACTCTCTTATACGCTATCAGGCTATCATGGCAGGGAAAAAACGATT
>CAMLOB010000416.1 GCA_946481475.1 uncultured Chlorobiota bacterium
ACTCCTTGTTCCCGCTGCAGGCCGAGCGCAACAGGGGACCGAGAAGGCGGTCGGAGGAGTCGAGGCGTTTGATGTGAACGGTATCCAGGTGATTCTCTCACCGGCCGACAATCAGCTTGTCTCGATCATTGTCGGTCTGGAAGGGGGGGTCGCAAGCGGAGAGACGGCCAATCCGGCCCTCGGTGAATTCACGACCGATCTGATCACTTCCAGCGGTTCGGAGGAGTATTCGAAGGATGATCTTCGACGCTTCCTCTCGCGCACTTCAACCCGTCTCGGCGGTGATGCCGATCTGCTGGGAGTTGAATTCGCAATGACCAGCACGCGTGCCCGCTTCGATGAAGCCTGGAGTCTCCTCTCCTCGATGATCCGCAAACCCCTCTTTGACGAGACGGAGTTCCGGAATATCAAGCAGCGGAGAGTGGCCCAGGCCGAGAACTCCTGGTCGAATCCCGAATCCTATGCCTTCCGGATGGCCGACAGTCTGGCGAAGATCAACCATCCCTATCTGGCCCGCTATACCTATGCCGATGATGTGAGGGGGATCACAATTCCGATGATGCGGGACTTCTACCGGAAACTCTCGGAACGTTCGCGGATGATCGTCGTCGTTGTCGGAGATGTGACGCGGGAGGAGCTGACGAAGAAGCTGAAGGATTTCGAGGCGTGGAAAAAGGGGGACTACAAGGATCCGGAGATCCCGCGTGTCAAGCCGCCGTCGGCTCCGGTCACCGCAATCGTGAACAAGCCGGAGAGTCCGACCACCTACATCTTCGCATCGTTTGTCGGTCCCACCTCGGTTGAAGCCGAGTCGTGGCCGCTGACGGTCGGTATGAGCTATCTGCGAAGCATCCTCTTCGAGGAGATCCGGACGAAGCGGAATCTTTCCTACGCTCCGTTTGCCTTCTTCTCCAACTCCCACGGTCACGGCATGGGGGTTCTCGGCGTCAGCACCGTCTGGCCCGATTCCTCGATGACCATCATGCTGAACGAATTGCAGAAGATGAAGGACGGCAGGTTCGATGCCGAAGAGTTGGAAAAGGCCAAACAGGTCTATATGACCACCTACTACATGCGCGAGATGACCAACGCGGCAAAGGCCAACCGGCTTTACTTCAACGAACGCTACACCGGCGACTGGCGGCGTGCCTTCAGTTACGACGACATCAACGCCGTTACCAAGGGGGATGTGGAAAAGGCACTGAAGAGATTCGCCAACAACCTCCAGGTCGGTATCGTCGGGAACCAGTCGGCCGTCACGGTCGCGAAGTTCGAATACGGCGAAGCGCTCCGGTGAGCTGAGTCTTCCCGGATCGATTCCATCCTTTCAGGGCGCGGAGAGTCTTTGTCTCTCCGCGCCCTCTCTTCTTGGTGATTCTTTGTGCCCTTGGTGCCTTGGTGGTGAACCAACCGGGAGGGAGTTATTCACCACCAAGACACAAAGAGCACAAGGAACCACGAAGGGAGGCGTTGCCCTTCTTCCTCTCCATTCTTTCAGGCTTTCAAGGTGCGGAGAGTTCTTGCTCTCTGCGCCCTCTCTTCTTGGTGATTCTTTGTGCCCTTGGTGCCTTGGTGGTGAACCAACCGGGAGGGAGTTATTCACCACCAAGACACAAAGAGCACAAGGAACCACGAAGGGAGGCGTTTTCCCTCTTCCTCGTATCTTCCCCGCTTTCCTATCAATCATCAATCGACATCGGACGTATGCGCATCGGATCGGAACTGAAACCGGGTCAGGGAACCGAGAAAAACCGTGAGGCGAACCTTGAATTGCTCCGCGAGATCAACGTCGTCTCCGCCGCAACACAGAACGGCGGCGGGGCAAAGGCAATCGAGAAACTTCACGCGAAGGGGAAGCTTTCCGCGCGGGAGCGGATCGCCCTGCTGATCGATCCCGGCACCGATTTCATCGAGATCGGACTGCACACCGCCCACGGATTCTACGAGGAAGAGGGGGGAGCACCCTCGGCCGGAGTGGTGGCCGGGATCGGGACGGTGGAGGGACGCCTCTGCATGATCGTCGCCAACGACGCCACGGTCAAGGCCGGCGCCTGGTTCCCGCTGACCGCGAAGAAGAACATGCGGGCGCAGGAGATCGCCATCGAGAATCGGCTCCCCACCATCTATCTGGTCGACTCGGCCGGTGTCTTCCTTCCGATGCAGGACGAGATCTTTCCCGACAAGGAACATTTTGGACGCCAGTTCCGGAACAATGCGATCATGTCGAGCATGGGGATTCCGCAAATCTCCTGCATCATGGGACCGTGCGTCGCCGGCGGGGCCTACCTGCCGATCATGTCGGACGAGGCGTTGATTGTGGAGGGGAACGGCTCCCTTTTCCTTGCCGGACCGGCTCTGGTGGAGGCGGCGATCGGCGAGCGGGCCGATATCGAGGATCTGGGAGGGGCGACGATGCACTCCTCGATCAGCGGCGTCACCGACCGGAAGGTGAAGGATGACCGGGAGGGGATCGAGGTGATCCGCTCCCTCGTCTCGAAGTTCGGCCCGGAGCTCGGACCGAAACGCCTCTTCGATCGGACCGAATCGAAGCCTCCGGCATTCCACGAGGACGAGCTTTTCGAGATCCTCTCCTACGACCGGACCCGTCCCTACGACACGTACGAACTCATGGCCCGGCTGACGGACGAATCCGAACTGGAGGAGTACAAACCGGATTACGGCCGGACGATCATCTGCGGCTATGCCCGGATCGAGGGGTGGGCCGTCGGGATCGTGGCGAACAACCGGAACATCGTCCGGAACGCGAAAGGGGAGATGCAGATCGGCGGCGTCATCTACAGCGATTCGGCCGACAAGGCGGCCCGGTTCATCATGAACTGCAATCAGCGGAACGTGCCGCTGGTCTTCCTGCAGGACGTGACCGGCTTCATGGTCGGTACGCGGGCCGAGCAGGGGGGGATCATCAAGGACGGGGCGAAGATGGTCAACGCCGTGGCCAACTCCACCGTCCCGAAGTTTACCTTCATCATCGGCAACAGCTACGGCGCCGGGAACTACGCGATGTGCGGCAAGGCCTATGATCCGCGACTGATCTTTGCCTGGCCGAGCGCCAACATCGCCGTGATGGGGGGAGCGCAGGCCTCGAAGACGCTCCTGACGATCAAGCTGGCACAGTTGAAGAAGCAGGGGAAGACGATCGAAGAGGAAGAACAGAAGGAGATGCTCCGCGAAATCCAGGAACGCTACGACAACTCCACCCACCCCCTCTACGCCGCCGCCCGGCTCTGGGTCGACGGGATCATCGATCCGCGGGAGACCCGCCGGATCATCTCGCTCGGCATCAAAGCCGCAAGCCACAACCGGGAGGTGCCGAGGTTCAATCCGGGGGTGTTGCAGGTGTAGTTGATGGTTGGTATAATAGAAAATGTTTATTCTATCATAAATCATATCTATATGAAAATCTTTATTAGCTGGTCTGGAGATCTTTCAAAGAGTATTGCTGTAATACTGAGGGAGTGGTTACCAGGGGTTATCCAAGCTGTGAAACCTTATTACTCACCTGATGATATTACCAAAGGTACAAGGTGGAACACGGAAATATCTAAAGAACTAGATGCTTCGAAAGTCGGTTTGATTTGCTTGACTAGAGAGAACTTAGAAAGTTCTTGGATTATGTTTGAGGCTGGGGCTCTATCTAAGAATATAGAGAAATCGAAAGTGGTGCCGCTCCTTTTTGGAGTGGAACCATCAGATATACAAGGGCCACTGGTCCAGTTTCAAGCAGGGAAATTTTCAAAAGATGAGTTAAGAAAAGTTGTCAAAATGATCAATTCTGAGGTTGGAGAAAATTCGCTTGATTCAGGAGTTTTGGACAACGTTTTTGATAAATGGTGGCCTGAATTAGAGGCTAAAATTGAAAGTGCTTTAGAAACAGCAAAAACTTCCAATAAAAAGGACTTGAGAAGCGATAGAGATCTTCTCGAAGAAGTACTTACTTTGACTCGTGATCTATCGATAGCGAGAGTGTCTAGCAAACGGCGGATGTTATCTTCAAATTCAGTTAGAAAATTATTTAGTGATATCAATGAATTGATGGAATATTCTTTGACCATTGGGTCCGCTGAGATTTGGCCTTATATTGTAAGAGTTGCGGATTCATTGGAATCTATTATGGATGATTTATCGCTGTCTGATCCTAGTCTGTTAAAAGAAATGAGTTCAAAAAGTCGAAAAATTCGCTGGACGATGGATCAGATTAATCATTTATATAAAGATCATTCGGCCTTTAATAAATTGAAGGCAGATAATAGCAAAATTGATGAAGAATGATGCTGGTAAGCTCACATTTATCGAAATGTGTGTAATGTTGCGTGCAGCTTCGATTAGTGGTTTTCCCTCCTCCGCGGCGTTGTTGCATGAATAGGGGACAAAAGGGAGCGGATGCGCCAGGAATGGTAG
>CAMLOB010000417.1 GCA_946481475.1 uncultured Chlorobiota bacterium
CGTCCGGACATCGGACATTCCGCATTCTCCCGAAAAGACAGGAAAAGCATTGCATTGAGAAGCCGAGAGCTCAGGAGAGGTTCATCCGGTCACTTCAAGCCGAGTTCTTTTCTGAGGATCGTATCGGTAGTGGAATGTTTGCTCCAGTAATCGGTCCGGAGCACGTTGGTCCGCTTCGCCGTCGTCGTCAGAACGTTGCCGAAGTCGTTGTACGTTTCCGACCATCCGGTGATTTCATAGGGAAAATCCGCCCGGTAATCGATCATCAACGTGCGGGGGGGATCGGTATACTCCAGAACGTACCGTCTCATCTTCTTTCCCTCACTGTCCGGAGGCATCTCCATGAATCTCATCTCAGCTTCCACAGGAACGATCTCCGTGTGACGCAATCGTGAGGCCATCGTTCCCGGCAGGATGTTCACGCGACCGACGGGAAGACTTGCCGGATCGATCCGCAAACGTGTCCAGATCTCATCTTCAAGCAGATCGGGCATCACCTCGCGGTCGACATCTCCTTCCCTTTCAAAGTAGGAGAACTGTCGCAGCCGGTACCCGGGATCGGTCAGGTTGAGTTGCGTGAACGTGTGGCCGCACCACTCCTGCGAACTTGTGGTCACCTTCAGCGAGTAGGGCCGGTTCGTCAGATCGACCGGAGTGAAGACGGAAGTCATCATGGAGTAGGGATAGATACCGGTCAGGAATTTCTTGACGAAGTTGAGTTTCAGGACGCTTGGGGCGCTGCGGTCACCTTTTGGAGATTCCAGCTTCACCTGTTCCTCGGCCAGGAAATCCTCGGTGACGAAGATCAGAACGGCATCTCCCTTGTGAATTTCTCCGTATCGGGCCTGCTGAAGCTCATACCTGTTCAGCTCCGCCACCCCCTGATACCAGTACTCGCCGAAAGCTCCCCCCGGCTTCTGCGAGTCGTCGGGCGTCTCCGAGGTCTTCTCTTCCGCCGCCGAATGCTTTTCTCCGTTGGAACAACCGGACGTGCCGATCAGTCCGAACGAAAGAAAAGCGAAGGCGATCAGAACCATCAACTTCATCATCTGTGTGATATTCATACGATCCGATGCTGTGTTGAAGTTTTCCGGCGGAGCTGCAGCGGGAAGGAATTTCCCTACCGCTTCTGAGGCATAATCTTCAGCGTACGCTCATTCCCCTCTCTGAGAACAACGACCTCCACCTCCTTGTCGGGATCGGTAGAGGCGAGGGCATACATATACTCCTCGATGTTGTTGACATCCTTGCCGTTCAGTTTGACGATCACGTCTCCGTGCTCCATCCCCCCTTTCTCGGCCGGTCCGCCTTCGGAGACGCCCGAAAGCCGGAGTCCCTTACCGTCGAAGCCGTAATCGGGGACGATGCCGAGAACGACGCGGAGTCTGGGACCGCTCTGCGGAGTGGTCCGCGGAACGTCCACATACGTCAGACCTTCGTCCCGTCCGTCGAGTGTGGCGACGACATCCCGGACAAGGACGGCAATCGTGGCGATCCCTTGGTAGTTGACAAGATTCCAGTCATCGCTCGGACGGTGATAATCGTTGTGCAGACCGGTAAAGAAGAAGAGGACGGGAATCTGCCGGGCATAGAAGCTGGAGTGATCGCTCGGGCCGTATCCGTCCTTGACCGTTTTCAGGACGAGATCCTCACCGTTGGCCCGTTCGAGAATTTCCTCCCATTCCGTCGCCGTTCCGGTTCCCTGGACCACCAGTTCATTCGACCCGAGCCGACCGACCATATCGAGATTGATCATTGCCGTCACGTTCCCCACACTGAACGGGGCCGCCTCGACCAGAGCGGCCGAGCCGAGAAGTCCTTCTTCCTCTCCGTTGAATGCCATGAAGATCAGCGTGCGCCGATTCGACCGGGTGGCGCCGTAGTATTTTGCCAGAGCCATCACCGCGGCGGTTCCCGACGCGTTGTCGTCGGCGCCGTTATGGATAGCCGGTTCCGAATGTCCGTGCAGCGAGCCTTCCCCTCCGTGCCCCAGATGATCGAAGTGCGCACCGATCACAATGATTTCATCCCTCAGTTCCGGATCATTCCCCGGCACCATCCCGAGCACGTTCGGCGCATCGACCCGCTCGAACTGCAGTTCGGTGGTGATCGATGTCTTCCATCCGTCCATTGCGAAGGAGGCGGGGGTCCGTCCGCTGTCGATCTCTTTCCGTATGTCGACAAGGTTTCGTCCCCTCATATCCTTAAGCATGTTGAACGCCACAGGCTTCACGGAGACGGTCGGAATGCCGACATCGGTAACGCCCCGCATCAGGTAGGTTGGAATCGCATGCCCATGCTCATCATCCATATCGATCATGACAAGTCCGGCAGCCCCTTTCTCCCGTGCAGTCAAAGCCTTGGTCACCAGCGCGGCATAAGAGGAGAGATCTTTTTCTTCATCGTGGAATGAGGGATTCGGCGGAGCGTAGCGCAGCATCAGAACAATTTTTCCCTCGACATCGATTCCGGCATAATCGTCGTAGCCCTTGTCGGGGGCGGAGATTCCGTAGCCGACAAAAACCATCGGCCCGCTGACCGTTCCGTTGCCGCTGAAACCGAGCGGAGCAAATTCCTCTCCCGGTTGAAGATGCATATTCACCCGACGGGTCTCATCTCCGTTTCCACTCCAGATCAGCTCAAATCTGTTTGCGGGCGTAGCCGACACCCCCTTGAGATAGGAAAAATCGTGCAGGTACAGTCCATTGACGGGCTCCAGTCCCGACCGGGCAAACTCACCGGCGATATATCCGGCGGCCAGCAGATTCCCCCGTGTCCCCGTTCTGCGTCCCTCCAGTTCATCGCTTGCAAGATACTTTACATGCGACCGGAGCTCATCAACCGAAATCGACGACGACTGCTGGCCGTAGGCAAGGGGAACGGAAAAAAGGAACGCGGCGAGGAGCAGAAGGTACGAGTGGACTCTGTTCATATCAAGACTGGAATTATAGTTGTAGTTATATCGTTCAAAAATCAACCCGCGGTCTCGGCTTCGTCGATCAATCGGAGCACCTGTTCGATCGATGTGGTGTGGACAGCCGAACGGAGCAGCCGCTTCAATCGATCCGTTGAAGAAATAGCTTCAACCCGACTCCGAAGTTCGGCAGGAAGGGGGGCATACATCTCTTCAAGGACTTCCAGAAGACTTCCCCGAATACCTTCCTGAAGCCCTTTTTCCATCCCTTCTTCTTCAAAGATCGAAATAAACGGCCGTCTGACGGTCTCTTCATACGTTGCCATGGCTTTGTAGTATTGGTGATTGATTTCTTTGGGAAGCATCATCAGCCAGTCGATAAACCGGAAGAGGTGTTTGATCCGGCTCTGTTCGTAACCGAGGTCATACAGACTCCGGGTGACGGCAATCTTCCATCGCAAACGTCCCGGCAGGTCTCTGCGAGTCTCAAGCATTCGAATATGTGCCGCAGTCACCGCACCGAAGATGCTTCCGAGGAACTCCTGATTTCCGATTTCACCCTGCCGGTCGAGCAACTTCGCCGTGGGAAATCTGAGAAGAACTTCACACCCCCATATCTCATATTCGAACCGGTCGGGACGCCACCCCGGCACATCATCGGCCAGCAGGGCGAAGCTGGCTGTGCGTCTTCGGTACTTGTCGTAAATGCGGTTGTTGTAGACGTACATCCGCTCGGCAAATTCTCTGTCACGCCCGGTCTGGATTTCTACATGAACCAGCACCCACTCCTCTCCCCCATCGGTCCGGTACAGCCGGACCAGTTTATCGACATAGCGTCTTCCCACCTCGGCATCATAGGCTATCTGCCTCAACTCGTTATCAAGGAACTCATATCCCCGCTCCCAGTCGATTCCACGGGCCGCATGGGGAAAATAGAAGAGGATGAATTCGTGGAAGAATACCTCCAGAATATCCTTCCACGGACTGTCGTAGTCGGGTGATTGTTCGGGTGCGTTCATTTTCAAACAGACAATGGGTGATGGGTAACGAAAGTGAGCGGGAATACTTCCTCTCCCTCCACAGAGGGAGAGGAACCGCATCACTCGGCATAGGCTTCAACCGGCGGACAGGCACAGACCAGATTGCGGTCGCCCGCCGCATTGTTCACACGCCCCACATAAGGCCAGAACTTGTGTTCACGGGTCCAGTCGGAGGGATAGGCAGCCTTCTCGCGACTGTAGGACCGGGACCACTCATCGGCAATCACCACAACGGCGGTGTGGGGTGCGTTCTTCAGAACGTTGTCGGTCTTGTCTGCCAGTCCGATCTCCACTTCCTGAATCTCGGTCCGGATCGAAATCATGGCATTGCAGAAACGATCAAGTTCATCCTTTGCCTCGCTCTCGGTCGGCTCCACCATCAGCGTGCCGGCGACCGGGAAACTGACCGTCGGAGCGTGGTAACCGTAGTCGACCAGACGCTTGGC
>CAMLOB010000418.1 GCA_946481475.1 uncultured Chlorobiota bacterium
GGAACATCGGGTCTCCCCGCGTTCCATCCCGGAGCGTCCAACAGAAGGATATACTATCGGACCACCCAGACCAGTTTCTATCTATCTGATATGTGTGAAGAGAACCGTGGACGATCTCCCATCGACCAGAACCTCCAGAGCATAGACTCCTGAGGGGAGTCGGGAAATGTCGAGAGCGAGGCTCTTCTCTTCCTCAACCCGCATCGTCTCGGCAAGTACCGTCTGTCCGGCCATATCAACGATGCGTACATCGGCGGCTCCGGCTCCCCCCTGACAGAAAAACCGGAGGATACCGTTGGCCGGATTACGCTGAAGTTTCAGCGAAAGATCGGCAACTCCGTTTCCGTTCCGGTCCTCTCCCACCGAGGAGGCATCCTCCTCAACTCCTCTTCCCCGTATCGGCACACCGGTCTCCGAAGCTGCGCTGTTGGTTCTGACGGCAATATCGGCCGACACATCCCCGGCGGCCGAGGGCTGGAACACGACGCTCACCTTTACTTCTTCCCCCTGAGCCAGAACGGCCGGCAATGAAGGAGTGGTCATCATCGAGAATCCGGCCGATGCCGCCTGACCCGGCACGGCAAACTCCACGCTCTGCACCTGCAAACCGGCGGCATTGGCCGGAGAGATCGTGAAGTCGAGACTTTTCGATTTGCCGAGAAGGATCTCGCCGAAATCAAGTTCGCCGATGCTCAGCACCGCACCCGGCAACAACGGATCGGCCCCTTCTCCCGTAACGGCTACGCTCGCATCCGGCTCAACGGCATCATTCGTTTCGATCAGCACCTCGCCGCTGAACGTTCCGACCGACTGCGGAGCAAACGTTACGGTCACCTCGATGGAGCCAAGGGGAGGAATGGTATGAGGAAGCGAGGGAATGGCTCCAAGCATACAGCCGGCTGCCAGAGCCTCGTTATCAAGTCCGATTGCGCTGACTTCAAGCGGAGCGTTCGTGACCGATTGAATCGTGAACGTCTTGCTCTGCGTCGTCCCGATTTCAATGCGACCGAAGTCAAGGGCCTCCGGCGTTATCGAGGCGCGCGGAGCCGGAGCGTCCGGAGGATAGGCGTAGAGCTTGTCGGAGAAGTCGAGCGAACTGTTGATGAAAGCTGCTCCCAATCCTCCGTATGCCTTGTCACCGAAGGAGAAGGCAACCGTCCAGGCAGTGTAGGCGTCCGGGAACTGATGGTCGATCTTTGTCCAGCGGTTCTGCGACGGGCTGTATGAATAGAAATCCTGGAAGGTCTGCGTATACCCGGCCATACCGGCACCATAGTATGCGACACCATCGACGACAAAGGCGATTCCCGCCTGACGGGCCGCCCCCGGATAGGGAGCCCGTTCGGTCCATCCCTTGGTCACCGGATCGAACTCGTATAACCGGTTCGACTCGTTCACCGATCCCATCGCTCCTCCCACCACATATCCCTTGCCGTTGAGCACAAAGCAGGAGGGAAAGATTCTGGCTCCTCCCGGATAACTCCCCGCAGAGGTCCAGACATCGGTGGCGAAATCGTATTCCCAGACATCGGCCAGGACAAACTGTCCGTCGAAACCGGTTCCGACATACGCCTTGTCTCCCAGCACGAAAGCGAAGCACCCGTCACGGTTTCCCCCACCGAACGGAGCTTTCGGCGTCCAGGAGTTTGCCGCGGGATCATACTCGAAGAACTCATCGGTCACATTGCTCGCTCCGCCGAGCCCTCCACCCCCTACGTATCCCTTGCCGTTATAGGCAAAGGCGTAAGCCCAGATCCGCTGGATATTTCCGGGGAGCGGACCGAGATCCTTCCACTCCCTGGTTGTCTTGTTAAAGGAGAACATGTGGCTGCTCCCGAGCCCTCCCCCTACATAGGCGACATCACCGATGACAAAGCTGAAACAGCCGTCGGTCGGACCTCCCGGGAAATCGGGAGCGGAGCCGAACTGGGCCAGGCCGATGGCGGGAGAGAAAAGGAGCAAAAGAAGAACCAGCCTGCAAAGAGCGTATCGTGGCAGCATAGCAAAAAAGTATAGTTGAGAATTTCCGATGAATCACTGTGAACCGCCCCGTCTGACAGGGAAATACCGCAGTAAAGGAAGTGAATCCTCCGATCTCGGACTTATTCGATTTTGCTTTTTTGAGTCCGAAATCCGGAACGCTATGAAATGCGCAGCCGACGATGATCGGCCCGGTAGGCAACAGGGGACATACCGGTCTGCTGGCGGAAAAGAGAACTGAAGGAGCCGGGCGTTTCAAACCCGAGATCATAGCTGATGGCGGAGACGGGAAGATCGGTCTTCAGCAGAAGCCGACGCGCCTCCTCCATACGACGGTGCGTGATATAGCGGTAGGGAGTCATTCCGAAGACTTCCTTGAAAAGACGGAGGAAATGGTGGGTGGAGAGGCAGGAGACCGAGGCGATCTCCGGAATCGTCAGTGAGGTCCCGTACTGATCGTCGATATACTCCCTGGCCCGTTGCAGCCGACGGTAGCATTCAATCCGGGTGGAACGTTTGACCGCCGGCAGACGGTCGATCTCGCGCATCACCCCCTGATGAAGACGGAGCATCCGTTCCAGCAACAGATCGAACAACTCAGCCAGACGCATTCTGTTGAGCATCCCACGTCTACTCTCTCTGTACAGGGCAAAGAGAATCGGCGACATTGTCCGGTCGTGGGGATAGAGCTTCTCGAAAAATGATGCGGGAGATTCGGACATCTGTCCCAGAGGATTCTCCAGCAGATGATCCTCAGGAGAGATCAGTTCTTTCAGGACCTGTTCCGGAAAACCGGGTCGGAAGAAGATGCAAAACGAGTTAACCTGCCCATCGCCGACCCAGCTTTCGTAATGCTGACCGTCGTTGAGAATCAGGAAAGATCGGTCGTTGACGTTGAACGTCGTCTCCCCCACCCTGTAGGTTTCCGTCCCTCTGAACGCACACTTGATTGAAAGGGGACCGTGATGGCCGGGAAAGTGAATGCGGGAGACGACGGCATTGGTGACCATGTTCGGCCATCCGAACTCCGGACACGGAGCGTCCCAGTTCATATCGGTCGTTTCCGGATCCGGAAGTTTCCGGGCTATTCCGACAAAATCATCTCTGTTGTTTTCATTGCTCATCCTGCCTACCCCCATCAGGGTTGTTCCCCCGGCTATGGACGACTTGCCCCCAACATCATCAGAGTGGAATTTCTCATATCCTTGATCTCTGCTTCGGCCCGGGCCTCTTTCAGCAAGTCCTCGACAAGGTGTTGACGATAGCGGCGATGGTATTGTTCCGAGAAACCGGCTATTTCCTTGCGATAGGCGTTCTCATCCGGACCCAGCCATTCGGTCACCCTCAGGAAGTACAAAGCATGAACACCCCGGACAGGTCCCCCCACCTCTCCCGGTCGGGTGACCGCAACAAGCGAATCAAGAAGCCTGGGATCCTCATCTTCCATCACGGGAATACGCCGTTGGGAGATATCGAGGATTTCGGCCATCGGCGCATGTTCGCGAATCGGACCGAGAAGCGTTGTCGGCGTGATCTGCGGTGCCAGGTCGGAGAGACGACGCTCCAGCAAATCGAGCTGCTTCTTTCTCCGGACGTGGGCGGTCGGATACTGAGGAATCTCTTCATAGGTCGGTGTCCCGCCCGGCCAATAGGTCAGTTGTTTGACGACGGCGACGCGATCATTCGGAAGGGGGATCACGCCGACATCTCCCACGTCGGTGCGGAAAAGGAACTCACCGATTGCAAGACCGTCGGCATAGGGCTCCAGACGCTTCAGATAGGTCATCGAATCGACCACGACCGAGGGATAGGCACGGGCAATCTCCTGAATGATCGTCTCGTGCGGCTCGCCGTTTCGCAGAGCGGCTGCATAGCCTTCGGCATCCTTCCTTACCTTTTCGACAACTTCTTCGGAGGGATGCATCGGAAAGCGCAGTTCACGCAGTTGCAGATCCCGGGCAATCCGTTCATTCACCCAGATCAGGTGATAACCGAAACGGGTCTTCACCGGACCGATCGCTTTGCCGAGGGGAGCTGCAAAGAGAGCCGAATCGAATTCCGGGACATAAAGTCCACGTCCGGCATATCCCAGGTCTCCCCCCTGCTGCGCGCTGATGTCGTCCATACTGTAGTACTTGGCCGAAGCGATAAACTCCTCCTCGTTGTCAATACTGTCACGCAGTTCCCGCATGAAGCCGAGGAAGCCCTCAAGATTCGACTCTCCCCCCTCCTCGCTTTCGACCGGTTTCATCAGCAGGTGGCGGGCGCGAATGATCGTATCGGTTGAGGGAGATTCTGAGACAACGTAGAGCATCAAGGCTTCCTCTTCAAGGGGAAACGGACCGACCAGGTCCCCCGGCTTTGCAGCGGCCAGCTCCTGAGCCACAATGTTCGGGAAAGCCACCGGAGAGATTG
>CAMLOB010000419.1 GCA_946481475.1 uncultured Chlorobiota bacterium
AAAGAGATTCTAATTATTGGAATCTAGTTGCTGATAGAAAATTGTCGACCGAGATGCTGCTTAAAACCATTGCGGATTCGTCGCTGGTGCCTAGTAGAAAAGGCTTCGGGAGAAGCAAAGGAATGTTGGCATTCGAAATTTTAGAAGCAATATATGAATTTAATATATATCAAATTTCAGGACATAAGAGCCATGATGTGGTGGCAAAATGCGGAAGAAGTCTGTTCTCTGAAACTACGCTGATGTCGAATCCAGTAATGTATTCCGATATGATCCGAAAATGGATTGATACACACTATGTCTCTGTTGAGACTAAACGTGGTCAATACCCAGTCATAACTTTGGAAATTGGAGAAGAGCCGCATAGTATTAAGTACACCTATGATCCTTTGTATGATCGTATTGTGAAGGATAGCTTATATTATAATGTAGTGCAAAACAAAGGTGCTTGGAGCGATCTGCTGCTTAGTTCAATAGCTGATACGAGTCAAGTAGTCGTTCATTATATAAATGGTCCGCTGCCTCGATCGCAAGGAGTGATGAACTATGATCTTGTGATGGCAGTATTAGGTGTGGATTGTTTTGAGGTGTTCGATGCGAAAAGTGAATTGTCTGACATCTGTGAGTGTCAAAATAAAAGACCTTTAGAATTTTTGATACGATTTCACCCTGCTGCTATCAATGGAGTAGTTGAAAAACTACAAAGATATATTGAAAAGCAGTAAAAGGCAGTAGGATGGTTGGATTGATGTTTTGGCAATGGCAAGCGTTGATCTGATCTGTTATGCAGAAGATTGGCCTACAGCCCTGTTGCATCGGTGAAATCTGTCTCCGTCCCAAAGAGCCGACATAGACTTGTTACGATAAACTGAACACTTGAGCGTTAGGTCCCTTCTGCCAATGAGTGGTTGTAGTCCGCTTCAAACTTCCTCGGTAAGCGAACGTTGGTTGATCAGAGTGCAACGACGGCTTGGACTGTGTCGCCCTTCGGAATATCTGAAAATTGCCGACGTGGACAACCTGACGACGGGGAACGGTTACCATTACTTTGCCTTCAACCGCTTCAACTGATATCGTATATGGTACCGGGGAAAACCGAAGTGCTCTGAAAGTTCCTCGATGCTCATGGTCTTCGCAAGGCGGCGCAACTCCTTGTCGTTGCTTCGATCCCAATGATACTTCGGTGGTGATCCGATCAGTGGCAGTTTCAGTACTCTGGAGCGCTTCTCGATTCCGCCGACTGTCCGGTTCAGAATTCGGGCAATCTCCTTCCTCGATGTCTTCCCGTGGAGTTCGCGCAGCTTCTCATCTTCCCATCGTTGCCATTGCCGACTTGACAACCCAAGCGATTGTATACGGGAATAGATCGCGACCACTGTGCGGTCAAGCTTTTTCGACAGTTCCTCGACCGACATCGTCTCATGTTCCTTTCGCAGGATCGCATCCTCTTCAGCACTCCAGAGCCGGGGCGGGACGCGACCGCTTGTCAAGCCAAGCGTGGAGGCTCGATTCTGTACGGCACCTGTCGACCGGTTCAGTCTTTGTGCCAGTTCCTCCGTTCTCATCGTCCCGTAGTGCTTCCGCAGCAGCGTGTCTTCTTTCTCCGTCCACCGCATTTGACCCAGGTTGATGCGAAGCTCATGAGCGCGGCGTTTGATCGCATACGTGCTCCGGCGTAATGCCTGACCGATCTCGTTCGGTGGATGCTTCTTCCACATCGAACGGAGCAGACGGTCTTCCTCTTTCGTCCAGGCTTCTTCGACAGGTTTGGGAACCAACTCCTGTTCTTCGAGATAAGCGCTCAGTTCCCTTTCTGTCGTTCCCAACTCCCGGGCAATCTCCTCCAACCTCCTGCGCCCCAGCGATTTGAGGATTCGATTGTGTTGACTGGATGAAGGGACGAAGGGAGGGAGGGCGTCTGGCTGAGCAGGATCGACGTTCTGCTTCACCTCTGCCATCTCGTTGCGCAGACGTTCCATGCGGCCGGCATCGAATCCGGGCAAACCCAGTGTCTGTGCTCGCATTTGCGTCGCCCCGGGAGTCCGCTTCAACATTGCAGCGGTGTACACTGTGCCGTGTGTCGTATAGTATTGCCGGAGAATCTTCTCATCGTCGGCCGTCCACGGCAGGCGGTGATTCTTCAACGAGTTCGGCGGTGGCGTGGGGAAGTGTTGTGCGTAGGTATGTTGAGACTTCTCCAGGGCTTTTCGTTCGAATTGTGCCTGTTCTTCCTCGGTCCACTGCTTTGTCCTGCGAACCCCGAGTCGGGAGGCTTTCAGCCTGATGGCCTCGATTGTCCGACCCAGTATCCAGGAGCAGTAAACGTCTCCGTGTGTCGGGTAGAATGTCCGGAGTTTCTCCAGAGCGTCGTCGTCCCATTTGTGATGTTCCTGAAAGGCACCCGGTTTCGGAACGGGAACACCTTTCGGCCACTTGCCTCCTTTGGTGTTTGCAGGTTCCGACGGAATCACCACGTACTCTGTCGATGCGGAGGATCGTTTCTTCCGGGAGTTCATGAGGTTCTCGACATGTTTACGGTTCGGATTGATGTCGCTGAAAGATAGGAGGGAAGGATGGAAAAGAAAAGGCTGATCCTGCATTCCGTCTCGTTCGGGACAGGCGTATCGATCTCTGTCTTGTCCGTATGCTGGAATCCTTCGTATTAGCTCAAGATGATGGAGTGAGTCGGCTACCTCCGCCTGAACATTTCGACAAATGGAATCCGCCGCTGCGGATCAACGCTTCAATCGCTGGAGCAAGCGGGGACACGGGGCTCGGATCTTCGTAGAACTTCAGCAGATGGATCTGGAAGAACTGCAGCTGGATTCGACGATTATTCGGGCACATCAGCACGTAGCCGGACAATAAAGCAGTGCCGCAGAAGAATCGCTTGGTCGATCGCGCGGGGGAATGATCACGAAGATTTATGTTACTGTTGATCGTTCAGGACGTCCGCTTGCGCTGCTATCATCGGCCAGCCAGCGAGCCGATATCACTCAAGCCGAAGACCTCCTCTACGCAGCGATCGGTCGAGCGAACATGCGCCGAGGCGATCAGGGGAAGTTGCCGACATGCGTTATTGCCGACAAGGCGTATGACGCCAATATCTTCGTTGCTCTGCTCGGCGACTACGGCATTACGGCGGTGATTCCATCATGGAGTAACCGCATTGGGGAATCATTTTTGGGTACGGAGATACTTTGTCAACGTGGTAGGTTGGATGAGGATCTGATTCGTCACTATGTGAAGTACCAGAAGTCCGAGGAGAAGAAGCGAGAAGACCAAGGCTATGATTTGTTTTTATGATTGACCCTTTCAGGGCCATCCAATCGGATGAACCAGTTAGGATTGCCCGTCTATGTCTTCGGATGAATCGTATTGTTGTGCTATTATTGCTTTTTTTTTGTTCACTATTCCTAGGTATTTTTATAATGAACAGATGCTTTTTATATAGAAAGAACTACATGTTGCGATTAATAGTGGTTTGGCTTTTTATGGCAATTTCTCCAAGTTGTACATCAGTCGAAAATGCCGGCCAACAAGGACTGTGTGAAATAGAAAAGGTTTGCGGCTATAAAGGCCAGTGCCTAAGTATACTCCCGGCCAATCAAATTGCAAGAGTCTCAGGGATGTGAAAGTTGAGGGTTAATAAGTGCCGAAGCTTCTCAGCGTGATCGTGAATATTCTCAAAGAAGGCTGTGACGCCTTCAGCAAATGCCGAGAAGCTCGGGTAGGATGTGGTGTCAATGACCGTTTTGCGCAGATACTTCCAGAGTCGCTCAATCACATTCAAGTTCGGAGCATAGGGCGGTAGATGCAGCAGGTGGATGCGACTGTTCTTCAACCATGAACGCAGATCCCTGCTGTGATAGTACGAGGCGTTGTCACAGACAACGTGGATGCGTCCGCTCGGATGGTTCTGTTGCAAGGCGTCGAACAGAGCAATCGTCGATGCGGTGTTGATCCGACGGCTGCAGAGGACCAGAACATCCGATGGGTCCTCGGCATTGAGCGCACCGTGCAGATGCAGTCGCTGTGCACCGCTATGGCTCGGCAGATGCCACGGCTCGGCACGGGCGATCCAGGCGTTGGTCGCTCGTGTGCTGTACTGCGGATGGACCGCATCGCAGAAGTAGACCGGCTCACCTTGCCTGCGGGCACGCTTCAGGCGGTTGCGCAGGCGATAGCGCAGGAAGCGACGTTGGTCCTGCGGGTCGGCCTTCGCCGGCACCGGAGAGGTCTTCTTGAACCGAAAGCCGAGCCGACGCAACAGATGGCGGACGCTCCGCTCGGCATAGACAATCGAGAAACGCTCACGGATGAAGGCGGCGACCGAGGCGGCGTTGTAGTAGAGTCGACTGGAGAGTTCCTCCAGCAGCACCT
>CAMLOB010000420.1 GCA_946481475.1 uncultured Chlorobiota bacterium
AGGGAGGAGAGTGTTCTGCGTTTTTGAATCCGCCGCGGCGGATCATTTCACCTTCCTCCTCTCCTACTACCTGCCCGGTCAATGCAGAGAACATGACCCTCCCCTTTTGCATTTTTCATTTTGCATTTTAAATTTTTCATTTTGCCTTCCCTCTTCTCCTCGTCCAGTCAATGTAATCGGTTACCAGCGGTTCGGCTCCGGCATTCCGCATCGCCAGGGCGATCTGGCCGCGATGATAGCCGCCGTGAATCAGAACGTGCGTCAGGATATCGCGAACCGGCGTGTTGAATTCCGTCCCCTTGCTGTTGACGTAGATCACCTCCCGGTCCAGATCTTCCTCACGCAGTCCACCGAGGAACCCGGTCCAGTCGCGATCGTTCTCTTCGATCAACGTTTCGCACTCCTCCCAGGAGAGTTCCGGCCAGATCACAAGGCTTCGATAATCATCCCCGCGCATCCGCCACATCCAGAGTTTTTTCGTCTGAAGAAGATGAGAGAAAATTTTTCGGGTCCGTTCATCCACCTCTCCGAGCGTGCGAAGACGGTCAAGAACCTGCCGGTTCATCCGGTTGTCATAGGTGTAGAGTTCGGCGAAGTATTCAGGAGACATGGGTTTCTGCTGTAAAAATTATCGGTTCTACCATGCCCGAAGTTAATCAATCGGTCCGGAGCACAAACGGACCTGTCGCCGACGGAGCATTCAGCCGG
Organism: uncultured Chlorobiota bacterium; assembly: GCA_946481475.1. Next base: position 709 of record CAMLOB010000420.1, read on the forward strand.
TCGTTTTGATGGCAGGTGGAAAGAGAGAGAGGCTTATTGAATCAGTCCGTCCGGCAGGCCGTTCGGAAACTCCGCCTCGATTGCGGCCCGGATCTTTCCGATCCGGTTGTCGGGATTCGGGTGCGTGCTGAAGAACTCCGGCGGACGGTCTCCTCCTCCGGCCTCGGCCAGGATCTCCATCACGCGGATCATCGAGCGGGGATCATATCCGGCCTGCGCCATGAAGCGCACACCGAGTCGGTCCGACTCCAGTTCGTCGTCGCGACCGAACTTCATGTTCACAAGCTGACCGACCATCGCCGCCAGCATCGCCGTCTTCTCGTCTTCACTCGCCACGGCCACCGCACCGATCAATCCGTTCGTCAGTTGCGACTTTGCGATATGCTGTGCTCCGTGCCGGGCCACCACGTGTCCGATCTCGTGTCCCAGCACTCCTGCAAGCTGTCCTTCGGTCTCCAGCCGGTTCAGCAGGGCATCGGTGATAAAGACCTGTCCCCCCGGAAGGGCAAAGGCATTCACCGTTTGGTCGTCGTCCAGCAGGTGGAACTCGAACTCCCACGGCGTCTCGCTTGCATCGCTCTTCCCGACCAGATTCATCCCGACGGCATCGACTCCCTGTTGAAGTTCATCCTCCCGGTTCAGTCCGCCATACTGTTCGATCATCTGCGGCGTCGCCTGCAGACCGAGGGCGATCTCCTGATCGGGCGTCAGACTGATATGCTGTTTCTCGCCGGTCACCGGATTGTATTCGCTGGAGGCGAAGTAGGAGATCAGGGCCACAGCCGCCATCACCGCGGCAACCACCAGCCGGGTCTTCCCCCCTCGTCGTCTTGAGGTACCGAAAATATTTGCCGCCGATCTTCGCGCAAGCATTGTTCACTCCATAGAGCAGTTTGTGTTCATAGCGGAATCATTCCACATTCCAATTCGACAATCGAAAATCGACATCCGTCATTCCTTACGCTTTGCTCTTCACTTCCGGATCGGTGGAGAAGGCTCGACCCGCCCGGGGTCTCCCGACGCCGGGGTGAACCCGGCGGCTACCTATGTACCCATCGTCCCCTTTATCCCTTCGCCCCCTTGCATTTCGACATTCGAAAATCGACATCCGTCATTCGGGTTTCGCTCTGCGCTTCGGGAGTGATATACATAACTCGACCCGCCCGGGGTCTCCCGGCGTTGGCTAAAGACCAACGGCTACCCGTATCCCCCCCTTGCATTCGACAATCAAAAATCGACATCCGTCAATCACCTTCCCCTTGCAACTCCTCGAACTCATCCCGCTCCAGCAGTTCATACATCGTTCCGGCCGCCGCACCGAAGATTCCGTGTACCACCAGAAACGGGCCTCCCTGCAAGGCAAAGAACCATGGGAAGAACAGGGTCAGAGAATAAACATTGATGAAATAGAGAGCGATCCCCAGCAGCAATCCGCCGATCGCCCCGGCAACCACACCGCCGCGATGGACGACGAAGGCGATAATCAGCGTAAAGAAAATCGAGAGGGCATATCCGATGCCGAGAGCGGCGATAATGATTGGGCCGTCGATTGCACGGTCGGGAGAAAGCGCCCCCTTGCCGAGAATAATCGAGGCGATGTAGCGAAGCATCAGGTCCGTATCGCCGTTGATTGCAACCGGAAGGAAAAAGAGATTCAGGACCAGAAACAACGTTCCGGCGATCAGTCCTGCGTAGAACGCAGCACGTCGGTCAACAAGCAGGAGACCTCTGGCGGCCGGGTCGGACATCATCACACCTCGAAAACGTGTACGGAGTTCCGATCGGCCCGGATCGAAGGAGATCGGAAGATGTCCCATCGATTGAGATTGGTTGTCATCATGCGATCATAACACCTCGCTGTTCGAGGGAAGTTCCGCACGTCCGGCGGACGACGCAGAGAGAGGGGAGTCGGGCGCGCCGAGAAGGGAGGCCAGCTCCTCCCGCGTCAGGATCTTGCCGTTCCAGGAGATTTTCCTGAGGTCATCAACCCGATCAAAGAACTCGCGAAGGAAGGCAAGCAGATCGGGGAGAGCGGCGAGAGAAACGCTTGCCTCCGCGTACAGCATCTTTCGTTCCGGCCACTTGAACGCCAGATACATTGTCGTCGGCTTGAAGCCGGTTCGCCCATGCGCACCGACCAAGACGACGGTGTGAATATTCTGCAAAGGGATTCTTCGTCCCCGCTTCTGAAGCAGTCCCAACCCTCTTCCTACGTGAAGCATATCGGGATCAACGGCGTTTCCATGCAGTCTGCCGACAATGAGGCCGCTTACCGTAATGATCGGGACAAGCAGCGTCGATAACGTCAGCTCCAGATCTTCATTCCACAGAGCGAACATGAAATCGCAGATCAGAGCCAGGGCAGAAAGTAGAACGGAAATCAGCGTTACGCGGACGACCCGGGCCGTGCGGGCTGTGAAACGCAAGGTTGCAGGAGATGAAGTGGTGTTCATGCCGGAAAAAAATATAAATCTCCGGATGAAATCGCAACGGCCCTGTGCTCCCGGTCAAAGTCCACAGTGGTAAACGGCGCCTGGGGAAAAGAACCGCAAAGACTCCATCCGCCGCCCGGAGACGAAGAGTCGCCAAGGATAGAGTATCGAGCAATCACATCCGGAAGCGTTTCTCCTTTCGGCTGTATCCGGCAACGGGAAGGAGCGGAAACTATCGCACAAACCCGAACGCCGCCGGGTTCAGTCCCGCAGGAAAGCTGCCGAGGAATTTCCCTCCTTGGTCATACCGATCAACCCGTCCCGGAGCCGAGTAGTAGCCCCGGGCAACGCCGATCAGGACTTCGCCTGTTGCCGGAGAAACGCTGATCGCATGGGGAACTTCTGCATTCAGCGTCGACAGGGGAATCGGGATGAAGGGGAAGGGTTCGGCTTCACCCGGAAGAGCTCCGATGTCATTCAACTCGATGCCGACGACTCCCTGTTGAGCGATAACGTAGGCGATCCCGGCCCCATCGTCGAAGCCGATCTCCCAGGCCCCGGAGACCGACCAGTGACGGAGGACGTTCAGATTCACCGGATCGATCTCCACCAGTCCGCTCCCCGCCGTATCCGGAAGCGGCGCACCGATAAAACAGTAGAGTCTGCCGGTTGAGGGGAGATAGTGCAGATCCCGCAGGTTCCCCCCGAGACCGATTGTGTCCAGATGCGCTCCGGACCTCGGATCGATCACCGAAATCGTCCCGGCTCCCGGTTCATTCTTCCGCAGAGCACCGAGACCGGAATTGGCCACGAAGAGACGACCGGCCGCAACGGCAAGCCCTTCCGGAGCCGGACCGACCGGCACCCGTCGAAGAACTTCCCGTCGGACCGGATTGAATTGATAGACGGCATCATCATCGAGGGAGGAGACCCAGGCGAGCGAATCGTTCAGGAGCAGCAGATGTTGCGGGAACGTACCGGAAGGGAGCCGCACACGACCAAGGCTCTCCCCTTCCGGAAGGGAAAGGATTTCGACGGCTGCCGAACCGGAGACCGTAACGTATGCCCGATCACCCCGCACGACGATTTCATTTCCGGTGTCTCCGATTCTGAGTCCCTCGTTCTGCAGCGAGAACCAGTCGGTATACGCCGTATCCCCTTCCGTATCGTAGAACGTCAGGCTGCCGTTATCCCCCCGCCAGACTCACTGATTGACGACAATGATGCCGGAGAGAGGAGTCT
>CAMLOB010000421.1 GCA_946481475.1 uncultured Chlorobiota bacterium
GAGAGGTAGCGGTCCCTCTTATTTCAGTGAGGAATTCTCCGCAAACAAATGTTCTGAAGATCGAGTCGGAATCGTCGGTGATCATCTATGCCTATATGGCAACACGCTTCGGTTGTGCCGCCTTCACGCCGATACCGGTGGGGGCGTGGGGAAAGGAGTATTACGCGGCGACGTGGGAAGGCCGGTTCGTCCGCAATATCATACCTGGCGGTGAACTCCAGTTCAACGCCAGGACGAAAGTTCCCGCCCCGGCGGAAATCCTGGTGATTGCCGCCTATGACAACACGGAAGTGGTGATCACTCCGACCGATTCTCTCGCCTCATGTGCAGCCTGTCGGCGTGTGATATTGAACGGAGGAGAGGCATACTTGGTACAGTCGGTTGTCGATACCGGCCGTGAGATGTACGATGCGCAACCGGATATTGCCGGGACCTCCATTGTTGCCGACAAACCGGTCGGTGTGGTAAGCGGCAACACCCGTACATGGCACGAACCGTTCGATGAAGGTTTTCTGGGGGCGAATTCTTTCAAGGATATGGTTGCCGAATGGCTGACGCCGGTTGAACAGCATGGGAAGGAGTTCGTTTTTACGCCGACCTGGGATATAGTGGCTCAACGGCCCGATGCTCAGCCCGTGCGCGACAGGGAGTATGTTCGCATCTATGCAACAACCGATGAGTTGACCTATATCGAAGACTCCTCTTCGTCCGACTTGCTCGGGATTGCGTTGAGCAGCGGAGCGTTCCGGCATGATGTGCTGCACGACCTGACCAACGGCCTCTCATACCGGTCGACGGAGCCTGCCCAGGCCTTCCAGTCGCCGCGACCGGTGGGCAAATTCGACGGGGCACCCCTGGGGGGGGGCGCGGGCAATATTCCCGGTGCCTCCTACAAATCGTGGGGGACCTATATGGTGGAGATGACGCCGCGCGAACAGTGGACGTCCTTTGCTCCGTTCAAGGCTCCCTCCTATCCCTCAAGCATGAAGCATTATATCAATGTGGTGGCTGAGAGGGGGGACAGTGGTCGGATATCCTATCGATGGGGAAATACGGAATCCCGTCCTTTCCCTTTCGATCATGGGACGATCCGAAGTGGTGAGAGAACATTTGTATGGGGGACGATGGCCGTCGATCCGGGGCTGAACTATGTGATCGAAGGGAAGGAAGGAGCACGATTCGGCGGGTTTGTCTACGGTACGTGGACAGGGTATGAGTTGCATCGCCCGGGAGGGGCGGAGAGGGAAGAGGAATCCAAAGGACGATCGACCACATCCGGGCACCCGTCGGAATATGAAGAGAACACGGCGATGATGTACGGCTATCCGCTGGCCCCCTCCCGCTGCGTTCTTGAACGTCCGGGTGAGTACGAAGTGGAGACCGCGACCGACTGCGGAGTGATGACCGTGACTATCCGGGCCGTCGACTCGAACGCAGCCGGACTGCGGTTCGTGCGGCTGGTTAACGATTCGCTGTTAAATGAAAATGTGCGACTCGAATTCATCGAACCGGTCGGCGGTCTGACCGAAGAGAGCGTTCGCCTGATCCGTCTGCGTCTGTTGCCGGTCGATCCGTTGCGTGATGCCCGGGGCGTTGTAGAGTTCAAGGACAGGACACGGGACGGAGAAATCAGAAGGATCGAGTACAGCTACACGGCCGAACGCCTGGATGCCGATCCGGCGGAGGTCGATTTCGGAAGTGTGCGAGTCAACGAACAGGCGGGCGAACGTCCGGTGACGTTGAACAATTCCCTTGAGCTGGATGTGACGGTTCGTGGGCTCGGTTTTGCGTTCGGTAATCGGGGATTCGTCATCACGCGGACCGAGCCGGAGTTTGACTGGAGCGGCGGAACGGATTCCGTTCTGCTGAAGCAGGGAGAAGCCCTGAAGGTCTGGATTGATGCTGTCCCTCCGGAGGCGAATCGTACATACATCGATTCGTTGAAGGTGATGTTCGGCTGTAGCTCGGCTGCCCTCCCGCTGACGGTCTCCACAGTCCCTCCCTGCCTCTCCGTAAGTGATCTGGATTTCGGAGTGTTGATGTCGGGTGAAGAAAGAACGCTTTCGTTGGAGGTCTGCAATACCGGCAAGGGGGAGATTACCTTCCACGATTCGGGATCGGGAAAGGCATTCCTGACATGGCTGCCGGATGAGTTCCGGATATCGGGAGCGGACATGCAGAAGCTGGCCGATGCTGTGCTTGGCCCGAAGGAATGCCTGACGATCGACGTGACATTCGGTTCGGAGGAATCCAGAGGAATGTTCCGAACGACGGCCCGGTTCTGGGCGAGCACCAGAAGCTGCCGCGATACATCGGTCTGGACCGCACGGGTCATCACACCCGGTCCGTTTATTGAGGGATATGACTGGGGAGGCCGCTGGGTGACCGCACGGAATCCTTGTACAAAGAATCGAACGGAGCTGTACAGTCAAAGCATTCAGGTCGGTAATGACGGCAGCGATCCGTTCCGGGTGGAGAGGATCGAGATCGTGGATAATCCGGGCAGGGCTTTTGAAATCGTCAGCCCGGGGAATGTGACTCCGGGCAGGATGATCAATCCGTCGGTCACCGAGACGGTCCGCGTTGCCTTTCGGCCGACCGTGCAGAAAGCCTACTCCGCCCGTTTGCGATTGCACTACACGATGAACGGCAAGGCCGATTCGGTCGACGGAAGGCTGGAGGGGACCGGCATCGAGTCCTGTATTCAGATCAGTGACCTCGACATCCTCGTCGATACCGTTACCTCTTCCGAACGGAAAGGGAGCGGACGCTTTCAGCTTCGCTCGACCGGTACCCGTCCGGTGACGCTGAGCAGTCTGTCGATAGGGGGAGCCGACGCATCGGACTTCAGCTTCGTCGGCGGCGCACCGTCGCTTCCGCTGGTGATCCCGGCGGGTGCGAGTCGTGAGCTGGAGGTGTTGTTCGCTCCCTCCGGCACGACGCCGACCGAGCGTCGTGCGGTGCTGAGTGTTGAGGGGGACTATGCGTATGTGGACTGTCCGGGCTCGTGCAGCGATTCTTCGGCGGTGTTGAGGGGAGTTTTCGGAACGCTGTCGGTGGAGGATGTGGAGTCGCCGGCCGGGTATGCAATCAGTTCGATCTCACCGAATCCGTTCAGCAGGGAAGTGGAGATACGTTTTACCCTCGGCAAAGCGGGAATGACGAGGGCTGACATCTACAAGGCTTCCGGAAGTCTGGTAACAACGCTGCTGAGCGAGAGTCTTTCTGCGGGAACGCACCGTCTTGTCTGGAACGGAACCGGCGTCGCCGCCGGGCTTTATCACATACGAATCCGTTCCGGTAAGTGGAGCGCATCGCAACAGCTTGTCCTGGTAAAGTAATTCCGTCAGGGTATTCTTGTCAGCCTGGTCTGCAGGAGGAGAACCCCTGCATCACCGGGCCGCGTCGGAACGGGACCGCCTCCGTTCGCATTCCGGCTGCGGCCACTGAAGGAGAGAGGTCTATGAGATCTGTACATTACCCTATTCTCGCACTGTTCTTTACGGCTGTCCTTCTGCCGGCAAGCGGTACTCTCTCCGCACAGGTCACCGCCGATTCCTGTATCGGCGGTACGCTCTACTACATCGCCTATCCCGATACCGTTACCAACTTGCAGGATTCCCGGTTTACGACCGACTATCCGGAGGTCTTTCTGCTGTATATCTATTCCAATGTCGATCAGCAGATCACGGTCGGCCGTGTTACGGGCAGCCCGATAACCCTTGACTTGCAGGCCGGAGAAGTGCTGGAATTCGACACAAAGGATCCGGCGGTGCCGATCATCACAACAGCCAACGAGCCGCAGAGCGATGTCCTGAAGGTCGAGTCCGAATCTCCCGTAGTTCTCTACGCCTATGCTGCAACCCGCTTCGGCAGTATGGCCTTCACGCCCTTGCCGGTGGAGTCGTGGGGGAGGGAGTATTATGCGGCGACCTGGCCGGGGGAGACCGTGCGTGATATTTACCCCTATGTCGGCGGGATCGAGAACCCCGTCTACCTTGCTCCCGCTCCCGCCCAGATTCTGATCATCGCCGCCTACGACGGAACCGATGTCCTTCTGGAACCGACCGGAGAACTCGCTGCCGGAACCGCCCCGGTTCAGGTCCGACTGAATGCCGGAGAGGCCTACTTGGTCCCCTCTCTGGTCGACACGGCGATGGATGTTCACACCGATATTGCCGGGACGTTTATCCGGGCCGGCCGACCTGTCGGCGTTGTGACCGGGAACACGCGACTGGGCCATGAGTCTCAGGAGCAGAAACTTGCCGGCAATTCCTACAAGGAGCCGGCGGTCGAGTGGATGGCCCCTGCCGGGCGACACGGCAGGGAATTCGTTTTCATGCCGACCTGGGATGATTTCCATCAG
>CAMLOB010000422.1 GCA_946481475.1 uncultured Chlorobiota bacterium
GGGCGGGCGGTCAACCCGGCCCGGTCGAACATCTCCTCGATCTCCGCTATCGTGTAGAGTTTCACCCGTTCGGGTACATCGGCCGAATAGACGGATGTCTCGTCAGGGGTGATCCAGTAGGGGAGACTGCTCATGTACTGTCCCTTCGGATCGTAGCTGTTGTCGACCACCAGCGTTCCGTCTTCGAGGTAATCGCTCCAGATGCCGAAGCTCCGGGCATTGTCGGCAACGATCAGGTCCAGATAGAACTTCCCCTCCGGCTTCAGCCATTCGGCAACTTTGCCGAAGAACGACCCGTGTTCCTCGTCGTTTCCGTATCCGAAACTGGTGTTGATGCAGATGACGGCGTCGAAGAGGGTATCGGTGGAGAAGGTAAACATGTCCCGTCGCTCGAACCGGGCGGGAATCCCACGGTTGGCGGCGATCTTTATCGAATCGCGGACCAGAAGTTCGGAGTTGTCGATGCCGAGGACATCCATCCCCCGCTGCGCAAGGCGAAATTCCAGTTCACCGCACCCGCTGCCGAGATCCAGAACGCGTATCCCCGGTTCCAGTCCGGCATCGCTCACAATCGCGCGGGCCGCCGCATCCCAGTGGGGGGATTCCGACGAGGAGCCGAAATAGTGCCGTGCCAGAAACCAGCTCCACCAGTCCCAGTCGCGCTTCTCATGTCGTTTCCCTTTTAAAAGGGAATCCAGACTTGCCCGGTTCACGTGTTTTCCGCCTCTGTTTCAGTCGGTTCAAATGGATCGTTCGGGTGGGGAAGAGTTCGCGAATATAGCCATATTGTCCCGCTAAAACAGCCGCCACACAGGGCCGAGAGAGCGAGATGGAGAGCATACCGTCCGATATTCCGAACATTCTGCTGACCGATTTCCAATACGAGTTGCCGCCGGATGCCGTCGCTCTCCATCCGGCGGAACCGCGCGATGCCAGTCGATTGCTGGTCTGCGATGCGCGCGACGGGACCATCCTCCACCATCGGTTCGGCGATCTTCCCTCGCTGATTCCGTCCGGTTCCCTGATGGTGATGAACGATACAAAAGTCGTCAGGGCAAGGATTCATCTGGAACGGGAGACCGGCGGCAGGGTGGAGGCCTTGCTGCTGGATCCGCTGGAGCCGTCGACCGATCCGGCGATAACCCTGGCCGCGCAGGGGGAGTGCTCCTGGCGCTGCATGGTGGGGGGATTGAAGAAGTTGCGGAACGGCGGAGCCGTCACGGCCCGGTTTCCGGTGCCGGGGAGGGAAGAAGAGGGAAACCTTCAGGCCCGCTATCTGGCCGAGGACGCCGACGGCGCGATCCTCCGATTTCAATGGAGTCCTGCCGATCAGGCCTTCTCCGAAGTTCTCGGCGTGGTCGGACATATTCCCCTCCCTCCCTATATCAAGCGTGAGGACCAGCCGGTCGATGCCGAAGACTACCAGACGGTCTATGCCGAGCGGGAGGGGGCGGTTGCCGCGCCGACCGCCGGACTGCATTTCACTCCGAAGGTTCTGGAACAGTTGCAGCGGCGGGACGTCGAAACGCTTCGGCTTACGCTCCATGTCGGGGCCGGGACGTTTGCGCCGGTCAAAAGTGAGCGTGCCGCAGGGCACCTGATGCACGAGGAGCGGATCGGGCTGTCGCGTGAGGCTCTCATCCGGTTAATGGAATTTGCCGAGCGACGGGAGAAGGAGAATCTTCCGCTTGTTCACGTCGGTACCACCACGTTGCGGACGATGGAGTCGCTTTACTGGTTCGGCGTCGGTCTGCTCAGGAAAACGATCGACCGTGAGATTCCGGAGATTCGTCTCGGGCAGTGGGATGCGTGGAGGCTGGCCAAAGAAGGGGGAGCGTTGCCCGATCTGCGCGAGGGACTGGAAGAACTTCTGGCGTGGAGCGACCGGATCGGACTGGAGCAGGTGGGGGGGACGACCCGGTTGATGATTCTGCCGGGACACCCGATCCGTACGTGCGACGGATTGATTACGAATTTCCATCAGCCGGGGAGCACGCTGATCCTGCTGACGGCAGCCTTCCTGGGGGGAGAACTCTGGCGGGAAGTTTACCGGACCGCTCTGGCCGAAGGATACCGGTTCCTGAGTTACGGCGATTCCTCCCTTCTGGTCCGGTCCCGGTTCCCGCAGGGAAACTCTTCGGTTTTCCCGTCGTAGGGGGGGGCTTTTGCATTGTGTGCCGCAGCGGCGTCGGCTATATTTTTATCTTTCCAGGCGGTCTGCAATGACAGGCGCGACTTGCAACAACAGGATCGAAGGCTATTTCGTAATCTTATCCCTTTCCGAGAAGAGAAGCCTCTTCAACAATTCAGAAGATTCATGATTAACAGGAAAACATTGACCAGACGCATTGCTCTTGCCGGCGTGTCTCTTGCGGCTACCACCGTCGCCGCGACCGCGCAGAACGACCTTCCGACCATCGAATACGAACGCTTCACGCTCGACAACGGACTGCGGGTGATATTGTCTGTCGACAGATCGGCTCCGGTCGTTGCGACGTTCGTTCACTATCATGTCGGATCGAAAAACGAGCGGCCGGACCGGACCGGATTTGCCCACTTCTTCGAGCATCTGATGTTCGAGGGGACGAAGAACATTCCCCGTCACTCGATCGACAAGCTGGTGCAGAGCGCCGGAGGGATGCTCAACGCCTTCACGTCGTTCGACGAGACGGGGTATCAGATCCAGGTTCCGAAAAACGAGCTGAAGCTGGCTCTCTGGATCGAATCCGAGCGGATGCTGCACGCCGAGGTGAACGAGACGGGAGTCGAAACGCAGCGGGCGGTGGTCAAGGAAGAGCGGAAATCCCGTCTGGACAATCAGCCCTACGGTTCGATCATGGAGAACCTGGCGAAGCATGTCGGTGGCGGAACGCCGTACGAGTGGACGCCGATCGGCTCGGCCCAGTACATCGATCAGGCGACTATCGACGAATTCCGGGAATTCTATAAAACCTACTACGTGCCGAACAATGCCGTGCTGGCGATTGTCGGCGACATCGACCTGAAGGAGACGCGGGAACTGGTGGAGGCATATTTCGCGGGCATTCCCCGCGGCAAGGATATCGTCAATCCTGAGTTCGCTTTTGAACCGATCAAAGGGGGAGAGGCCGTTGAAATTTCCGAAGCCCACACTCCTCTTCCCGCCCTTCTCTATGCCTGGCGGACCGTTGGCCAGGGACACCCCGATTCCTACGCATTGCAGGTGCTGACGACGGTCCTGGCTCAGGGTGAGAGTTCGCGTCTTTACCGGACGATGGTCGACGAGAAACAGTTGTCGTTGCAGGCCGGTTCGTTCCCGATGTCTCTGGAGGAAGGGGGGATGTTTGCGATGTTCGCCATCGGCCGCTCTCCCGGCCAGAGCATCGACGATCTTGCCGAAGAATTCGACGAGATCGTCGAACAGGTCCAGTCCGAAGGGATTACCGAACACGAGTTCCAGCGGGCCCGCAACCAGATCGAAACGCAGTATGCCGGAAGCTTCAACAGCGTTCTGGACAAGGCCCAGGCGCTGGCGCAGGCCGAGACCTACTTCAACGATCCGAATCGGGTCAACACGGAGATCGACCGGCTGATGGGAGTCAAGCGGGAGGACGTGCAGCGGGTGGCGAAGAGCTATCTGAAACCGGAGAACCGGGTCGTTCTGAAATATGTCGTCCCGAACAACTGATCCCCGCGTCGTCAATCAATCAACAATTCTGAGAACAAAGACAATCACGCGATAGATGAGAATGAAACGAATCACAGCGACCGTCGCGTTCCTAATCCCGGCTTTAACCTTTATGGCACAGACACTCGGAGCACAATCCATTGACCGTACCAAGCGTCCGGCAGCCGATCCGGCTCCGGACATTTCCTTCCCTCCGTACGAGACGTTTGTTCTGAAGAACGGACTGAAAGTCTTTCTCGTCCACGATCCCCGTCCGCTGGTGACGATGCGGATGCTGGTGCGGGGCGGAAATGCCGTCGTCGGGGAGAAGACCGGTCTGGGAGATGCCGTTGCCGATCTGATGACCAAGGGGGCGGGCGGACTCTCGGCGCAGGAATTTGCCGGGCAGATCGATTTTATCGGCGGGAGTATCAGTGCCGGCGCATCGGAAGATGCGATCAGCATCGGCGCTTCGGGATTGAAGAAGCATATCGGCACGATTGCCGATCTCTTTGCAAAGGTCATTCTGCATCCGGAATATCCGGAGGATGAGATCGAGAAGTACAAGGCATTGCAGATCGACGGTCTGAAAGCGAGCAAGAAACAGGCCGACTTCATCGCCGAGTATGCCGTCAGGAAAGTTCTCTTCGGAGATGCTCCGTTTGCCCGGATGCCGAGCGAAGAGAGTCTGAAGGCGATTTCGCGCGGCGATAT
>CAMLOB010000423.1 GCA_946481475.1 uncultured Chlorobiota bacterium
GGCGAATCCCTACCTCGGCCCGTGCCCCTCAATCCAGACCGACTGGACGCCGCTTCCGGCAAATCCGGTGATCGGTCCGATGTTCGACCAGTCTGCCGACGGTCTCTTCCGCCCCTCGGTCCTGTTCGACGGGACCACCTATCACATGTGGTACGGCAAGGCGAATGCCGCAGGAGACGGCGATGAGTTGATGGGATATGCGACTTCTGCAGACGGACTGGTCTGGACGCTTGAGAGCCCATCGGTTCTCTCCCATTCGGACGATCCCGAAGCGTTCGACTACGTCGATGCAAGTCAGGGATGGGTGATCGCCGATAACGACACGCTGAAGATGTGGTACTGGGGGAACGGACTCGACATCGGAAATATCGGCTACGCCTGGTCGCTCGACGGCGTCGAGTGGACGAAGGTGGAAGGACCGGGGACCGACGGAAGCATTTACGACAAGGTGATGGATAACTCCGACGCGCTGGCGCTGGCGACTCCCTGCGTGGTGAAAAGAGGAGGGACGTATCACATGTGGTACGGCCGGGCCGCGCTTGAGGAGGAGGGGTTGATCTACCGGATCGGCTATGCGACTTCTTCCGACGGAATTATCTGGACGAATCAATCGGGATCGGAAGCGAAGGGGGCCGTGCTGGATGCGGGAGAAGCCGGAAGCTTCGATGCCGCCGCCGTCTCCTGGCCTTCGGTTGTTGCAACCGACGCAGGTTTTCAGATGTGGTATGCCGGTGTCGATACGTTCGGTGTGATCCGGGTCGGCTACGCCCTCTCCTCCGACGGCGTCAACTGGACCCGCATTCCGGGGAGCGGCACAAACGGCGCGTCGTTCGACGAGGCCGATTTTCCCTGCGTCGTTCCGTTCGATGACGGCTACAAGATGTGGTATGGAATCGACGGAGAGAACACGATCTCCTACGCGGTCTCCGGTCTGCAACTTGGTGTCGACTCTGAAGCGGAGGGAGAGACTCTCTCGCTGCGAAACTATCCGAACCCCTTTTCCGGAAGCACGACGATTTCCTTTATCCTCCCATCGGCATCCCATGTCCGGATCACGTTCTATAATCTGCTCGGCGGAGTGGAGGGAGTGATCGCTTCGGATTCCTATGAAGCCGGTGAGCAGAGAGTGGAGTGGGATGCAGGGGATCTTCCTGAAGGCGTTTATATGTATGAGGTTGAGACCACGGAGGGAACCGTGCGAGGGAACATGCACATCGTGCGATAGGTTCGATCCGAACAGAAGGCAGACCACAGGTTTGACGGATGGGAGGGATGGGCGCAGATCGGATCTGCGGTCCGTTCCCTTCTACCGAGTCCCCGAAGCCATCTTCCCTGCCTCCGGCAATCGACGCAGTCGGGCCATGCTGACGATACCGAAGATCGGTCCGAGCGCCAGAAAAGGGAACGTCCACTTCCACCCGATCGACTCGACCAGCGGAGGGACTCCGCGCAGTGTGACGAGCGTCAGAAGAAAGCCGAGACTCGTCTGCAGGGTCAGTGCCGTCCCCACGTAGCGGGGATCGCTCAACTCGCTTATCGCCGCGCTGAACTGTGCGCTGTCGGCAACGACGGCAAAGCCCCAGATAAGACAGAGGAGCGTCAGCAGAAGAGGAGAGGAGAAGAAGAACCCGGCGATCAGCGCGCAGACTCCGGAGATGGCCAGACTCCAGATCGTCACCAGCGTTCTTCCCGCTTTGTCGGCGAGTTTTCCTGCCAGAACACACCCGATTCCGCCGACGGCGATGACGCCGAATCCGGCAATCCTTCCCATCTCCTGACTCCATCCGGCTTCACGGTAGGAAGCCAGAAGACAGAGCGGAACCCAGGCCCACATCGCGTAGAGTTCCCACATGTGTCCCAGATAACCGAAGTTCGCCAGTCGGACCGACCGTTGTTGCAGGGCGTTCCGGGCATGTCGCCAGTGGAATTGCGCTGCCTTGCCGAGGAGGGGACCCTCACTGGTAAAGAAGTATCCGATGACGGCGGCGGCCAGTGCAAGCAGCGAGGAGAGAAGGAGAACCGTTCGCCACGGAGGCATCCCTCCCGGCCCACTGAAGAAGGGGAGCGCATTCAGCAGATGCGGCAGAGCCGAGCCGACGGTCAGTGCGCCGACCAGCAGACCGATCCACAATCCCCGATCTTCCCGCGACCAGGTGGCGACAAGCTTCATACCGGAGGGATAGACTCCGGCCAGAGCGACGCCGGTGAGAAAGCGGAGGAAAAAGATCGGCAGAGGATCGGCGGAGACGAGGAGAATCAATCCGTTGAAGATCGCGCCGAGAAGTGCGGAACATCCGAACAGCCGGGGGATCGGAATCCTGTCGGCCAGGTTGAACAGGGCGCTCAGCAGGGCACCGACGACAAATCCGAGCTGAACGCTCATCGTCAGCCACGAACGTTCGCCTCCGGAGAGTCCCCACTCCGCCGTCAACTGAGGGACAACCGCCGAGGCCGAAAACCAGAGAGCCATCGCCAGGAGTTCGGCAACGGCAAGCAGCAGGAGGATGCGTCGTTTTCCGGAGGTCGGGCTGTTTGCATTGTTCATGGTGTCCCGGTTTCCTTCAAGTTACTTCTTTCGTGCCGGTCAGGAAGAGCTTCCGTATCCTTCCGGTTCAGGAAGACAGGGAACCGACCACAGATTTGACGGATGCGACGGATCTGCGCAGATGATATCCGTGCAGATCCGTTCGATCCGTGTACTATAGCTAGCTGTGTGAATTCGGTTTTGCTCGTACCTTGCCGACACAAGAAGGTAGATCAACAACATCCATGCAGAACATTCAGCTCGAAACGATGCCGGATCTTCCGGTCCGCCACGTTCTCCCCGAACTCTCCGAAGCGCTCGCCCGACACCGGACTGCCCTTCTCCAGGCTCCACCCGGTGCCGGGAAGACGACGCTGGTTCCGATTGCCCTGATGAATGAGTCGTGGCTGGAAGGAAAAAAAATCGTGATGCTTGAACCCCGTCGTCTGGCCGCCCGGGGAGCGGCATGGCGGATTGCCGACCTGTTGAACGACAAGGTCGGCGGCGTGGTCGGCTACCGGATGCGGGGAGAGACGAATGTCGGTCGGGAGACGCGGATCGAGGTGGTGACCGAAGGTGTGCTGACCCGGATGCTGCAGAACGATCCGTCGCTCGAAGAGTATGGTCTGGTGATCTTCGACGAGTTCCACGAGCGGAGTCTGCATGCCGATCTCGGACTTGCCCTCACGCTTCAAACCCGCGAACTCTTCCGCGAAGACCTCCGGCTTCTGGTGATGTCGGCGACGCTTGAGACCGATCCGATACTTCGTCTGCTGGGGGATGTGCCGGTGATCCGGAGCGAGGGGAGGATGTTCCCGGTGGAGACCCGTTATGTCGGGAGGGATGAGAGAGGAAGGATCGAGGATCAGACGGCCGGGGTTGTTGCCCGCGCGTTGCGGGAGGAGAACGAAGGCGACCTCCTGGTTTTCCTCCCCGGATACGGCGAGATCGACAGGACCGCCGCGAAGCTGGAAGGACTGGAAGGGGTGACGGTCTATCCGCTCCACGGCACGCTCCCGCGCGATGTACAGGACCGTGCCGTCCGGCCTTCTGCTGCGGGAGAACGGAAGGTGGTTCTGGCCACGTCGATCGCCGAGACGAGCCTGACGATCGAGGGTGTCCGGGTTGTTATCGACTCCGGACTGAGTCGCGTTCCGCGATTCAATCCGGGGAGCGGCATGACGCGGCTTGAGACCGTGCGGGTATCCCGGGCCTCGGCCGATCAGCGACGGGGACGGGCCGGACGTCTGGGACCGGGCGTCTGCTATCGGCTCTGGGACGAACGTGAGAACCCCGCACTTCTTCCGGCGTCGGTCCCCGAAATTCTGGAGGCCGATCTTCTTCCTCTTGCCCTCGATCTTCTCCGCTGGGGGGCCTCTCCCGATGAGCTTCGGTGGATCGATCCTCCTCCGGCCGGGGCCTATGCCGCCGCTCTCGATCTGCTTGAACATCTGGATGCGATCCGGGGGAAGGAAGGCTTGACGGAGATGGGGGAGCGGATGGCCTCCCTTCCGATTCATCCGCGACTTGCCCATATGGTGGTCCGCTCCGCCGAAGAAGGTTCCGCCGATATGGCTTCCCTGCTTGCCTCCCTTCTGGAAGAGCGGGATCCGTTGCGGGGAGAACGCGCCCGGAATGAACCTGATATCCGTCTGCGCCTGGATCTTCTGCTGCGCTCTCAACGGAAAGACCGGCGCGATCTTCCGCATGACTTCGACCGTGCGACGGCCGAGCGCATCCTGCAGGTGCGCGAACGAATCCGACGAATGGGGGATCGAAAAGAAAATCCTACGTTCCGCCACGGTGACGAAACGGAAGTCGGCAAGCTCCTTGC
>CAMLOB010000424.1 GCA_946481475.1 uncultured Chlorobiota bacterium
GGAAATCCGACATTGACCGATGATGTAGCCTACGGAGTGCTGAAGTTCATCGAACGTGGAATCAGTGGAATTATCAGTATCGCGGGTGAGGAACGAATCAGTCGATGGGAGTGGGCAAATAGAATCTGTCGGATCTATGGTCTGAGAGAAACGTCCACTCTGAAACCTGTAAAGTCGGCGGAATTGAACAGAGCGGCTGCTCGACCATTGCAATCAGGCTTTGTGATCACAAAAAGTGCAACCCAACTCGAATTCAAGCCGGTAACGGTAGACAAGGGCTTGCAGTTATTGCGCATTCAAAGGGAAAGGGGAGAGAAGTGAGTGAGGATCAGAAGATAGTGGTAACGGTTCTGGGAAGTGGAACCTCTTCCGGAGTTCCAACAATCGGTTGTCGCTGCGCAACGTGCAGATCGGACGATGCAAAGGATAAGAGAATGAGGCCTTCAGTACTTGTGGAAACGCAGGAGAGAAAGATCATCATCGATACCTCCAGCGATTTCAGACAGCAGTGCATTCATTTTGGTATTGATCGGTTGGATGCTGTCCTGTATACTCACCATCATTTCGATCACATTGCAGGATTTGACGACTTGCGGGCCTTTAATTTCACGAGCGGACGTCCCGTACCGGTCTATTTGATGCAGGAGACACTGGATCATCTGCAGCGCATGTTTCAATATGCCTTTGAGGGCCATCGCTCGAAGGAAAACAGTGCCCCTGTTGTGGGGATAAACGTTATCGATAAAACGGTATTTAATATGGAGGGCATCGTCTGCACACCTATACCTCTGATGCATGGATCGATGAAAGTTAACGGCTACAGATTTGGTCGTTTCGCCTATTGTACCGACTGTAATGAGATCACAACGGAAGGATATGAACGCCTGGAAGGGGTACGGTATCTGATCCTTGATGGTCTGAGATATCGTCCTCATCCGACACATCTGACGATTGAAGAGGCGGTCGAAACGGCCGGAAAAATCGGAGCGGAGAAAACCTGGCTCACTCATATTGCACATGATGTGAAGCATGCGGAAGGGGCTGCAGCCTTGCCGGAGGGGATCGAACTGGCTTTTGACGGTTTGAGGATTGAGTTGGGGGGAGAAGGAGAAATGATTTCAACTTGATTTCGTCTGTGGAAAACCTTATACTTGCATGTTACAGTGAAATTATACGGACTGCATGTGATGAAGCGGCTACTACTATTATCGCTCACCGGTGTGATTTTTGTCGGGATGGGAACACTGTTTGCCGTAAGCAACGTGTTCCGATCGATCAAAGCGGAATCCAAGGGAGAGGAAATTGAAATAGAGTGGAAGACGACCGGCGAACAGGGCTTCCACACGTTCGAGGTAGAACGACGAAGCAACGAAGTTCCAACCTATCGGCGAATAGGGAGTGTCGTGGCCAAGGGGTCGGGAGACATCTACACCTTTGTCGATAACGGTGCGTTCTTCCGGACGAATGCAGACAAGGAATTTACCTACCGGATCAAAGCGGTGGGATCAAGCGGATTGGAACAGTATTCGCCGCCGGTAACGGTGTCCCACAAGGTCGTTTCAAGTGTCAAACGCTCGTGGGGAATGATCAAGGAATTGTTCCGCTGAGCAGGAAGCGGTCAACAGGAAATTATTTATAAGGAGATGAGTCGTGGAAGCGGCCCATCTCTTTTTTTATGCCTTAGAAGAGAAGCCAGACCAGACATCCACCGGCCATTGCCGTTCCCAGAGGAAGTGCCACCTGAGTGCCAAAACGAAATCCACCGATAAAGATCGACATGCCGATCTTGACGAGACTGTTCACAGCAGCAGCGATCAAGATCGCCATGACAGCAGTCTCCAGAGGGAGTTCGCCGAGGCTCATGCGAGAGACCGAAAGTGTGATTGCATCAACATCCGTGATGCCCGAAACGGCGGCAAGAAGATATAGTCCCGCTTGATCAAGCCATTCGGTAAGAGCTCTGGCAAGGAGAAGAATAGCAGTGAGCAGAAGACCGAATTTCAAGGCGGTGGCAAACTGGAATGGATTCTGCAGGTCGGGACCGGGACCGGAATCACGATCTCCGGAACGGCGCCATTGATAAAAGGCAAAAGCGTAGATAACCAGAGATACCGTGCCGAGAGGGAAGAGAAGAGACCGGGTGATGTCCGGTGCAAGAGCCGAGGCGACGAGCAAAATACGGAGGAACATCGTGGAGCAAGCGGCGAGAATACCTGAGGCGAGTGGAGCGGAAAGGTTCGGAACCGTGCGGGCATAGCGGGATAGACTGAGCGTAACCGCAGTTGAAGAGACGAGACCGCCGAAGAGTCCGGTTAATATCGCACCGTGACGTGCGCCGCCGATCTTCATCGCAAAGTACCCGACAAACGAGATTGCTGCGATAAGAACCACCATCCACCAGATCTCGTAGGGATTGAGAACGTCCCAGGGACCGTAGCCCCGGTTTGGAAGAATGGGAAGAAGAACAACGGAAATAAGCAGCAGCTTTAATGTGGCATAAAATTCTTCCCGTTCAAGTTTTTCAACAATGTGGTGAAGGGTGGGCTTCAGTCCCAGAAAAAAAGTGACGACAACCGCCGTCACTGACGCTAACACTATGTGCCCCAACAGAACGGTCACGCCCAGCGCGAAAGTTATCAACGCCGCAATTTCCGTCGTCAGGCCAATCCCTTCTTCATTACCGCTGTGTCTGAAATAGGCGACGGCAAACAGAAGTGCAATGCCGGCGAAGCCGAGCCCTATCAGCCACATGCCGACGTATTCGGCCAGCATTGCAGTGAGACCTCCCAGCAGACCGATGAGTCCGAACGTCCGCAATCCTGCCGAGAGAAACGAAGCGTGTGCGGAAGTCTTCGTTCGCCATTCCCGTTGCAGACCGATCAGCAAGCCAAGAGCCAGGGCGACGGCAAGTGACTGCAGCGTATCAAGCTCGCTCATGTGAGTACCTGTAGGGAAAATAACAGCACGTTTTCCTTGATTCTGCGCGATTACTCATGAGACGGGAAATATGAGATCCATAATCGCATTACAACATACCTCTTATCATCACGAACGTCACGGGTAATCTATCGTAGCCAATAGAAGATGACCAGAGTGATCAGGTAGATCAGAAGAACGAATGCTGAATCGAGACCCATGCGGAGAACCTTTTTCTTCTTGCGAATCAACAGGCCGATCAGATAGATCGCCGTCACAACGATGCCCGAGATGACGGCAAATCTGGCGGAAGAATCCACGTGATGCAGAAGGGGGCCTTTTGTAAACACCAGATCGGCGGGGAGAAGCAGGGCAAACATGATAAGATTGCTCCCGAAAATGTTGGAGATGGCCATACTGTGTGCCCCAAGCCGGACGGCGGCAATCGTAGTACTCAATTCGGGCAACGAAGTGGAGCCGGCAAGTAATGTGGCTCCGACAAAACTGGATCCGAGTCCGCTCTGCACGGCCAACGCCTCGGCGGCGTAGACCAGGAAGACTCCGCAAAAGAGAATGGCGGCAGCCGCAGCGACAAAGAGTCTGACAAGACGGGGAAGAGAAAGCACATCGGCTTTCTCAATCAGCGGTCCGGCTTTGATCTGTTCCTCGGACGAAGGGATGTCCAACGGACGCCAGGCATCGTGGGATTCGTAATTGCGAAGAAGCACGATCGCTCCGATATAGGCTGCGGTCAGCAATAATGTTCCGTATCCGATGTGGAGAAGAACCGCTTGGTCCCCTATGAGGTCAATGCCGAGGAGCAGCCCCAGCATAAATGTCAGAAGGCCGGCCTGGAGAAGGAGAATCGATTGTCTTGCGTGGAAGGTGAGCGCGGCATAGGCGATAAACATATCGGCAACCGCGAGGATAGCCGTCTGCATTGTGATGCCGCCGAACATGTTATTCACAACCAGCGTGGCATTCCCTTCAGAAGCCGCAACCAGAGTTGTTACCAGTTCCGGAAGTTCGGTGGCGGCAGCCAGGAAAATCAATCCGACAAACGTGCTGTCGATTCCCGCCTTCTCAGCAATAACATCTCCGTAGAGTGCCAGACGGCTGCCGGCGAACCAGACCCCGGCGGCAGCCGCGGCAAACAGAAGGATGTTTACTCCAATGGGAAGGTCACCTGTGTGGAACAACCGGATTCTCCTGTTGGTCAGTACTTAACAAATTTCGTTGCCCGTGCAATTTCCCAATTCAGGACAAGACCGGCAATGCGTATCTTTGAAAAACAATTTCATCGGTGCAATTATGGAGTTTCGTATGCCGACCAGATTCCTTTCGCTTGGGGTGATGCTTCTCGGTCTTTGGTTCCTTTCGGGGTGTGGTGACTCCGAGGATTCGACAGCCGATACCGGGGCCGACTCAACACTGAATATA
>CAMLOB010000425.1 GCA_946481475.1 uncultured Chlorobiota bacterium
GCATCGCATCGTATGTTGAAAAGAATGACCTTGGTTCCGTCTTTGCCGCCCCGACCGATGTGATTCCTGACGACTGGAACACCGTGCGACCCGACATCCTTTTCATCGGCAGGGAACGTCTGGAATACATCAAGCCCCGCACCGTTATCGGCCCTCGCGACCTGGTCGTCGGAATCATCTCTAACGGAACGGTGGAAATTCTCGTTATGACCAAAGAGGAGTACAAACTTGCGGCCTTTGCCTCGGGAGAAGAGGCCGTCGCCTCGACGGCCACCGAGGGACCGACGATCCCGCTTGAAGAGATCATGCCGGACCGGGATCGGCAGAAGAACGGAACGGAATCGTGATAATTCCGCAACCCTCGTATCTTCAGGGAAATCTCCCGCAAGTCGATCACCCGGCCCGTCATGAACTTGTGAACCATTGATGTCAGAAGAACCGATTCCCTGATAATGCACCGTTTGCTGCAATACATTCTACCTCTCCTTCTCCTCTTTTCCGTCGGAACGCTCAACGGACAGACGCTTAGTCTGTACGACATCGACGCTTCCGGCTACCCGGTGATCCGGGCAAAGCTCCTCGCGCTGGATGCGGAAGGGAATCCCTACAGTCCCGATATCAACAAGCTTGAGTTGTACGAAGACGGCGTCAGGCGAACGATTCGCTCGGTCAACTGTCCCCCCCCGAAGGAAATCGTCCCGATCTCCTCGGTCCTGACCATCGACATCTCCAGTTCCATGCGGGAATTTGCCGACCGGAACATCAACATCGCCCGGGGGGCTGCCCGGGCCTGGATCGACGCGATGCCTCTCGGCATCTCCGAGTGTGCGATCACCAGCTTCAACGAGAACAGCTTTCTGAATCAGGACTTCACGATCGACGCCCAGCGTCTCCGCGTTGCGGTCGACGAGTTGCAGCCGGGGGGAGGAACATCCTACGACGCTGCGTTGATCTCACCCGTCATCGGAGCGATCCCGGTGGCGCTGGGGGGAAAGCACAAGCGGGTGATCGTCTTCCTGACCGATGGACAAGCCGGCGGGATGCAGAACGAGATCATCCGCCAGGCAAACGCAGGTGACATCACGATCCACTGCGTGACGGTCGGCTTTCCGGCACCGAAAATCCTGAAAGAGATCGCACGGAGAACCGGCGGACTCTGGTTCGAGAACGTGACGACGCCGGAAGAGGGGACGGAGATTTACCGGATGCTTCTGGGACAGTCGCAGGGGGGAGAACCGTGCGAGATCGAGTGGGAGAGCGGGCCGACCTGCGATCCGCTGCGGCAGGTCACGCTGAGAGATCCGTCTCTTCCGGCGGAGACTTCCACCACTTACGACGCACCGATGCAGGGGATTGCCGACCTGACGATCGACAAATCCGAACTCTACTTCGGCGTTGTCTCTTCCGGCTCGACGGTTGACGACAGGATTACGCTTTCAACAGGGAGCGCACCTGTTCGGGTCCTTTCGATTACTTCATCCGATCCCCGCATCAAGGCGATCGCAAACAATGCTCCCCCGGCCTACACGATCCCGCCGAACGCCGACTACGACGTGATCTTCCGTTTCGAGCCGACCGATTCTTCTCTTGTCGTAGCGGAGATCACCATAGAGATCGACGGCTGCAGAAAAACATTTCTGGCTTCAGGGGGAACGTGGAGAAACGGCTCGGCCCCTCCCGACATTCGCCTTGTCGTGCCGAACGGGGGCGAACGCTTTCCGGTCGGGAGCAACACCGACATCCACTGGACCGGCGTTCTGCCGTCCGACACCGTCCGGCTCGACTACAGCACCGACGCCGGCCGGACCTGGAACCTGGTCGCCGACAAGGCGACCGGTCTGAGCTATCCCTGGATTGTGCCGAATACTCCAAGCGAAACCTGTCTTGCGCGGGTGACGGTGGTTGACACCACCGGTTCAGCAGGAGGGGAGGGCGGATTGATGCGGGTACGACGTCTCTACACACAGGAAGATCACCTCTCCTACGGACCGATTTCAGCAGCACGATTCAGCTACGACGGGAAGTACATCGCAACGGCAACGGAGAACCTGACCGACCGGATTCGGATCATCAAAACGCTTGATGGAAGTCTGTGGCAGAACCTGACGCCGGAAGGGGGGGTCGTCGATCTTGAGTTCAGCGACGACGGCAAACTTCTTGCGGCCGCACTCGGCAACAGACAGTGGGTGATCTTCCCTCTTGTCTCCGGATCGATCATCCGTCAGCCGACCTCCACCGATCCGACCGCCGTGGCGCTGAGCAAACCGGGGGGAGCGATCATCGGCATCGGAGATGCAGCCGGTTCCGTCGCACTCTACAACGGCACCACCGGAGCCTTCATCCGCTCATTTGCGACCGGCATCGGTTCGATCGCTTCCATCGAGTTCAATCCCTCCTCAACCGAAATCGTTGTGGTCGGGAACAACGACTCCATCAAATTCTTCAACCTGAACGGAAGTCCGGCCTCTCCGGCAACCCTTCCCAATCTTGTGGGAGCAAAAACCCATACGCCCGGACTCGGCATCACCTCGGCCCGCTATTCCCGCGACGGCAACCGGATCGTCTCGGCCGGCAACGGAGGGGATGCCTACACGTGGGACCGCTACGGCGGGAGATGGAAAGATTCCATTGCCGGGCACAACGACGGGGCATTCAGTCCGGACGGGACCCTGATCCTCACCGGTGACGGCGACGTCTTCTGGTCAGGCGGCAACACACCCGGCATTCCGAAACTCTGGGATGCCGCGACCGGGAACAAAGTGGGCGAGTTGAAAGGGGGGACCGACGGCCATACCAAAGCGGTCACCAGCGTCGACATCACCGAACTGAACGGCATCTACTATGCCGTCACCGCAGGACTCGACAAAAAGGCCATCGTCTGGGAGATCAGTCCGAACGATTCGGCAAAAGGGACCGGAAGCGACGTATCGGATGCCCTCTGGGCAATTGTCGATGCCGAACTGGAGGCAGTGGCCGTCGATTTCGGAGAGGTATTGGTTGGAAGCGCAAAGGACTCGACACTCGTTGCCTATATCCGGAACACCGGAGGGATCACCGTTGATATTGAAGAGATGCAGATCACAGGGGGGAACGCCGCAGCATTCGACATCATCTCGGGGATTCCTCCCTTCAGCATTCCCCCCGGCGAAGCCCGCGAAGTGGAGCTTCGCTTTACCCCCGGAACGGTCGGTCCGCACAACACGACTCTTGAAATCCGTTCAGCCTTCGACACACTCCGTCCCGCACTGCTGGGGGAAGGAATCGCACCGCAACTCAGGATCGATGCGGGGATCGTCGACTTCGGGCAGGTGGAAGTGGGGAGCTGGAAGGACTCGCTGGTGCAGGTTGTCGTCACCAATATCGGCACGGCTCCCTTGACCATCACTTCCACCCAACAAAACGGCCCCGACATGGCATCGTTCTCGATTCTCTCCGGCGAGGCTCCGTTTACGCTTCCCGCCGGCGCCTCCCAGCCGATGTCCCTGCGATTCACGCCGGCTACCTCCGGACGCACAAGCGGAACGATCCTCTTCGGTTTCAACGGTCCCGGTTCTCCGGCGGTCGTCACGCTGTTCGGCAGGGGTTTCTGTCCGACGACGATATCCCGCGCACGGGCCGAGGCCGGATCGGTCAGCGGCGCTCCGGGCGACACCGTGTCGCTTCCGTTCACCATCGTTCCGCTCGATCCTCCCGCCCCCTCTCCTCCCGGAACGCCCTCACCCGGACCGCTCGGGTTCACCGCCTACTTCACGTTCAACAACACGTTGCTGACGCCGGTAGAGAAGAATGCGATCACCGAAGAAGGACCGACGGAACGGACAGCCGCATGGCAGGGAGAATGGAATCCGCTGGACAGTTCGATCACATGGCGGAATGGAGTGCCCCGCTTTATCGCAGCTCTGGGGAATGAGGAATCAACGCCGGTGGCGATCGGAAAGATTGAATGGAACCGGGGTTGTCCTCCGGATGTGGCAAAACTGAACGGTACCTTTACTCTCACCGAACTCTGCCGCGACGGCGGCACGCGTCTGTTCAGCGCCGACGGTTCGTTGAAACTTGTCGGAGCCGCGCCGAATCCGGTCCTCTCCGAAACGGCGATCCGTTTTGCATTGATTGAAGAAGGGGAGACACGGCTCTACCTGATCAACATGCGGGGAGAACGTGCGGCAACGCTGGTCGATGGTCCGATGATTCCGGGCAGCTACACCGCAACGTTCAACGCGTCGGAACTGGAGTCCGGCACCTACCTCATCGTCCTGGAGACTCCGACGGCTCAGTTGAGCGAGCGACTGATCGTGCGGGAATAAGGGAGTGTGTACCGGCCTCTTCTTTCGGTTCTGCCCGATAT
>CAMLOB010000426.1 GCA_946481475.1 uncultured Chlorobiota bacterium
TGGTTGAAGATCTCGTTGCCGGCATTCTCAACCGGACCGGAAATGATAAGAGGCGTACGGGCTTCGTCGATCAGAATCGAGTCGACCTCGTCGATAATTGCGTAGTTGTGGGGACGTTGCACCATATCTTCCGGACGTTGGGTCATGTTGTCCCGGAGATAATCGAAACCGAATTCGTTGTTGGTGCCGAAGGTAATGTCGGCGTCGTACTGATTCTTTCTGACGTTGGCTTTCATGCTCGACTGGATACAGCCGATGGTCAGTCCGAGGTATTCGTAGATGGGCCCCATCCACTCGGCGTCGCGGCGGGCAAGATAGTCGTTGACCGTGATGACGTGGACGCCTTTGCCGGCGATGGCGTTCAGGTAGACCGGAAGAGTCGCCACGAGAGTTTTTCCTTCGCCGGTAGCCATCTCGGCGATCTTTCCCTGGTGAAGGACGATGCCGCCGATCAACTGCACATCGTAGTGGATCATATCCCAGGTCACGATGTTCCCTCCGGCCTCCCACTGCTTGCCGAGGTGGCGACGGCAGGCCTCTTTGACGACGGCGAAGGCTTCGGGAAGGATCTCGTTCAGGACATCCTGCGTCTCCTCGTAGATCCGGTCCTCCAGTTCCTCGATCTCCTCGTAAACATCCAGTCGATCCTCCGGATCCAGATCTTCCTGCAATCGGGCACGCACTTCCTGAAGACGCTCGTTGTCCTCCCGCGTTCGCTCTGCAATGATTGCGCGGAACTCGGCGGTTTTCCCCTTGAGTTCCTCTTCGGAAAGAGATTGATATTCTTCGTAGATCTCGTTGATCTCATCGACCAGAGGAGAGAGGTCCCTGACGTCCTTCTCTTTCTTCGAGCCGAAAAGTTTCTCGATAGCCTTGAGCATTGTTACCTCGCGTCAACCAACTGAATGAAAAACCGGAGCAAGGATACCAATATGCCAAAGCTCCGTCTGAATGGTGGTGAAACTCCGTAAAGTTACGTCCACTCAGACGGGCTGTTGCTCCATTTAGGTTTCCCTCCACACACCGTTACGTTCAAGGGAAAACGTGTGCTATAGTTTGCGTCCGGAAATGGGATTTCTCAACGCCATAGAACGCTCGATCCGTCGTGCCGTCCTCGCTTCACTCCGTCTGCTTTCCGAGCGGAAAGGGAGCGATGGGGTTCTTCCGGAATTTTCCGGAGATCAGGGGAATCCTGCCCTTCTTTTGATCCGCATCGACCGGATCGGCGATGCGATCGTCTCCACTCCCGTTCTGGATCAACTCCGCTGCCGTTTTCCGGATGCCCGTATCGATATACTGCTGGGAGAGAAGAACGGAGCGACGGCCCGGCTTCTTCCCGGTATCGACAACCATTATTTTTTACGGAAGAGCATTCCTGCCGCCGTAAGGACGATCCGGCAACTGAGGAAGAACGGATACGATGCCGTCGTCAACCTCCACCTGAACCCCTCCGGAAGCGCGGACCTGGTATCCAGACTGGTTGGAGGGACGGCACTGATCGAACGTCGGGAGGAACTGCCGGAGGAGAAGACCGCCCACGTTGTGGTGCGCACGTCCCGACTCCTTGCACCGCTCGGTGTCGAGGCGATCTCGAACGGGACGGAACGGGAGCATCCGCTCCACGTCATTCGACCGGCGTCGGCGGAGACGTTGTCGACAGGTTCGGAAGGCAGGGTCCCTGCGATCATCGCCCTGAACGTCACCGTCGCCGGTGAGGGACGCCGGTGGCCGCGGGACCACTATGTGGCCCTCGCCCGATTGCTCAAGCGAAAAGAGATGGCTCCGGTTATCGTCGGCGCTCCATCGGATGAGGAGATGATCCGCAGTATCGCCCGGGATGCATCAGCGGAGATACTTCCCCCCGCCCGAAGCTTTCTCACCTTCGCCGAACGACTCGCCGGAGTCGACCTTGTGGTAACTCCCGACACATCGGTGGTCCACCTGGCCGCCGCTCTGCGAAAACCGGTCGTCGCGCTCTATGCCTCGCAAAAGGCCGGAACCGAGTGGCGTCCGTGGGGAACAACATATGAAACGATCATCAATACCGAAGGGATGGACAAAATTTCTCCGGAGGACGTTCTTGAACGAATCCTCCGCATCAGTTTGCGGACAGAATTCACTCCTCAGGCGGCCGGATCAAATCCGGTAGAAGGAGCGTGGCAATGAACGTTATTCGCCGCTTTCTTCCCTATGTAAAGCCCTATGCCGCCAAGCTGACGTTGACCATCGTGCTCAGTGCGATTTTCTCATTTCTGAGTGCTGCCTCGATCTACATCATCCTGCCGATCATGGGGATCATCTTCCCGAGCACAAACACCCCTTCGGCACCGACACCATCGGAATCGTCCGGCTTTCTCGACAGCGTCAAGGAGGCAATCAGGGACTGGATCGGGAATCTGGTGGTAGTCGACGGATTTCCGCATCAGACGCTGCTGAACATGTGCGTTCTGGTCGTGGCGATCTTCCTGATAAAGAACATCGTCAAGTACGCCTCGAACGTCATCAACACCGGTATTCAGGAAGGGATCATGAAGGATATCCGGAACCACCTCTTCGGCCGGAGCGTCCAGCTTCCCCTTACCTACTTCAACAACAGAAGATCGGGCGAACTGATCTCGGTGGTGACCAACGAGGTCAGCACGATCAACGGCGCCCTGGTCCCGACGCTGATTCAGTTGACGCGCGATCCGCTGGAGATCATCGTGATCCTCTTTCTGCTGCTGGCTCTCTCGCCGGAACTCACGCTGCTCGCCTTTTCGACAAGCATTCTGACCGTACTGTTCATCCGCCTTCTCCGCGGCTACATCAGGCGCTATTCGATCCGGATGCAACGGGCGCTGGAGAATATGACCACCCGATTGCAGGAAGCCTTCCAGAACATCCGGATCATCAAGGCCTATGCAGGGGAACAGTATGAAAACAACCGGTTTGAACGGGAGACGAAGTGGTATACCCGGAGCGCAATCAAGCACTCGATCGTCAAAAATCTGGCCGGTCCACTCAGCGAGATCTTCGCCATCGTCGCCTTGGTGATCGTCCTGTACTACGGCGGGTCGAACGTGCTGAGCGGCGCGATGCGGGGTGAGGAGCTCTTCGCCTTCATCTTTCTTCTTTTCAGCATCATGTCCCCGATCGTCTCGGTCGTTCAGATACCGACCAACATCCAGCGGGGCATCATCGCCGGCGAGCGTGTACTGAAGATGCTGGAAGAAGAACCGGAACGTTCGCACGGTTCGGTCTCCGTCGCCGGACTGGGGAATCTGATCGAGGCCGACGACGTCACCTTCTCCTACCGACCCGGAACGCCGGTGCTGAAAGACGTATCGTTGCAGATTCGGCGTGGTGAGACGGTTGCCCTCGTCGGTCCGTCGGGGGGAGGAAAGTCGACGCTGGTGGATCTGCTGATCCGTTTCTACGATCCGGACAAGGGGACGATCAGACTGGACGGAAGGGACATCCGGGAGTTCTCGCTGGATCAGTACCGGAGTCTCTTCGGCGTCGTCACGCAGGAATCTCTTCTGTTCAACGATACGGTCAGGAACAACATCTGCTATAACGCCCCGGATGCGACCGACGAGGAAGTCGAACGAGCAGCAAAAGTCGCCAACGCCCACGAGTTTATTCGCCTTCTTCCCGAAGGATACGACACGCTGATCGGCGACCGGGGTGTTCTCCTCTCCGGAGGCCAGCGTCAGCGCATTGCCATCGCCCGCTCCATCGTCCGCGATCCGGAAATCCTCCTCTTCGACGAGGCGACTTCCGCTCTCGATACGGAATCGGAACTCCTTGTGCAACAGGCGATTGAGCAGGTGCTGGAAGGGAGAACCGCCGTGGTGATTGCTCACCGGCTTTCAACGATCCGGAACGCCGACAGAATCGTGGTGATTCAGGACGGACGAATTGCAGAAATAGGAAGTCACGATGAACTTCTTGCGGTAAACGGAGTCTACCGGACGCTGCACGACGTACAGTTCCGGACCGAAGGAGATCCGGTGGCACGGGTATAGACAGAGGGATTTGACTGAAGGGATACTGAACGGGAAGGACATCCCCTCCCTTTTCTACACCGCCCCCTCTCCCCCCTTCGTGGCAAAGACCCTTCCCTTCCACTGTACGTTCGGATTGACGATCATCAGCGGGACGACCAGAGCCTGCACCAGGAAGTAGAACTGGAAGGGAATAAAGCTTTTCAACGTGGTCACCTGACGGAGTTCACGGAGGATCGGAAGGAGGAGCACAAGATCGGCCAGGAACTTGCTCCCCCAGACAATGCCCCAGACGACGGGTGAGATAAACGGAGCGGTGCAGAGAGCGCAGAGCATCAGAAAGGCGATCACCA
>CAMLOB010000427.1 GCA_946481475.1 uncultured Chlorobiota bacterium
CGGCTCGCGCATCTACAATTCCGGGCCCTACTTCGGAACCGCACGCCCCGGCTGAACGTCGTGAAGGACCCTGCACGCGGCCTCGCCTGCCGGAGCGCTATGCTCTAGAGCAAATACGTCAGACCGCCTCAGGCGAAAAGGGGACACCATGCGTATCGGACTTGTCGTCGATTCCGCCTCCACCCTGATTGTCGAAAAGGATGCCCGGGTCGAAATCGACTGCGAAGTGGTGGTGAAAAACGGAGGGACGTTTCTGGTCGACAGCGGAGCCATGCTCCGCCTGAAGCGATTCACGGTCGAGAAGGGGGGCGTCGCCGCGTTCCAGCCGGGAAGTCTCGTCTCCCTGACAGAGCCGGGTGCAAATCTCTGCGAGGGGACGTTCTCCCTGAACGGGACGGCCGGGAGAAGGGTGCGGCTGATCGGCGAGGCGGCCCCCTGCTGCAAACCGGTCTGCGATTCGGTGACGCAACGCTCCGCCGTTCTGATCCGGGGAGATGTGGGGGACACCACGGTCCCCCTTGCGCTCGGCTCCGTAGAGTTCGCCGATGTCAGCAACGTCGGGATCAAGGTGGTAAACGCCGTCCTCTCGCCGGTGCGGCAGAGCACCTTCTCGGCCCACCGCGATCTCTTCGGAGACGGGGTGCTGATCGAGAAGATCTACCTCCCTCCCTCTACTTCCTCCGGCATCAGCTTCTTCACCTGGCTGAACCGGACGCTGGCGATCAACGCCTCGGTGATCGAGAAGTGCGCCTTCTTCGACGAGGGAGGAAAGATCGAGAAGACGCTCAATGAGAATCCGTACAGCGTCGCGGGAACCCGGTTCAAAGGGGTCGGGGTCTGGATTCAGTTCGACAGTTGCTCTTTCAACAAACTGGCCTCCGGCATCGTGACCGAGCAGAGCGGCGTGGTGAAGGTGACCAACTCCACATTCGACTCCTGCGACATCGGCATCTTCAACACCGGATCCGCCCCCTTCCTCTGCAACAACACGTTCCGGGAGGTCTCGGTCGGGACGTCCGAGACCGGGGGGAAACAGGGGTGGGCATTCGACAACCGGTATGATTCCGTCCTGCAAGCGTGGCGCGCCTGGTCAGGAGCACCGCAACGGTTGCGAGGAAATCGGTTCCAACGATTCGACCGGGGAGTGAAAGTCACCAATAATTGGGTCTATATGAATACCGAGCCAACGCCGGGAGGAGGATTCTACGAACTCTCCGGACGGAACACGTTCTTCCTCCCCTGGAGCGGAACGTCCGGGGCGGACATTCATCTGGGGGTGGGGGACGCCCGGGCGATGATCGTCTGCGGATACAACGACATGGCGCAGAAGAGCCTCTATCATCTCTATTCGGAAATTCCCCGGGTGGTCGACGTCAGCTTCAACAAATTCCGCGATCCCGGGACCGGGCATCTGGTCAGAACATTTAATGTAACGCCGATGGGAGGGCCGATCAACACCGCCGACACGATCCCGCCGGAATGCGATACGGTCCTCTCGCACGACTCCTGTTCGACGACCGGGACCACGTGTGCGGTGGATGAATGGTGGAACGACGCCCACTGGATCTACTATCCGCGCGAAGACCCGAAACTGGACACGCTCTACTGGAAGGCGCGGGAAGATATGAACGACACAAGCCTCGCCTGGGAGTGCCGCGCGGTTCGGGCACACGACGCGTTGCAGGCGGCGACGCTCGGAAAGATCGAACTGGTGGAGGAACGGTTCGGCGAACTCGCCGATGACTGCGGGGAGATCACCATCTCCTCCGCTCCGGACGGCCTGAAGACGCGGGCCCTGATGCTACAAGGGGAAATCTACGAACGGTGGGGGAAACCCTCTTCTGCCATTGGCTCCTACACGACGATCGTCTCCGGCTATCCCACTTCTGCCGACTCGATACCGGCCGCCTGGCGAATTCACGCCATCGATGCCGGGGAAGCGGACCTGACGACGTTCGGCTTCTCTCACGACTCGGCAATGTCCGCCTGGGGAGACCGCGTCTTCGACGATCTGACGCGAACCGCCGGATCGCCGAAGCCGGTTCCGGGAATCGAAGCGGCGGCGGTTACCGACAACGGTATACTTCTCGAAGAGAACGTGCCGAACCCGTTCGACGAGACCACAACCATCGGGTTCCGGCTTCCGGGAGAGGCGAAGATTAGACTGAGCGTGAGCGATGAACGGGGAAGGCTGATCGGAGTGATCACCGAGGGGACCACCGGAGCCGGACGACACGAGGTAACGTTCCGGGTCGCCGATCTGCCGAGCGGGCAGTACTTCTACAGTCTGGAAGTGGAGGGGCGTGTTCTGACCCGGAAGATGACGATTCAGCGGTAGGGGACGCGGACACTCTCCGTTCTCTCCGGACTTCGGGAAGGGGGTTGCACGCCTGATCTCTATGAAAAGGCATGCCACCCCTTTTCCCGAAGAGGGCGTATCTTCGGACACGGAACAGTGTTTACGATTGTTCGGCATTGTTCCGGGTGAACAGCACGATGCCGTTATGATCCGTACAGCCGGAGGTTACGATGAAACGCATACTCTCGCTTATCTTCCCGACCATTCTCTGCTCCACATTTTTAGCGGCGCAGCCCCCTGAGAACGCCTGGGAGGAAATCCTCTGGATGCGGACGACGCTCCCTACCGCCGACATCATCACCGGGGGGATCACACCGGACGGGAAAGGGGTGGTGGTCGGCGTCGGAGCGTCGCTCCCCCCCGGTGAGACCCGCCTGTTCGACCTGAAGACGGGGCTGCTTCTCTGGCGCATCCCCACGTTCCAGAAGTTCTCCCGGTATAACTCCCGCGCAAACACCCTTGCCCTGCTGACGCGGGAAGACCGGGAGAAGGTGGAGGTCTGGGATGTCGGGGAACGCCGACTGATCTCCACCTTCCGGGGAGAGTTCGGCGAGCAGAT
This sequence comes from uncultured Chlorobiota bacterium, assembly GCA_946481475.1. Next base: position 2,919 of record CAMLOB010000427.1, read on the forward strand.
ATTCAGCCTGGCTCTCTCCGACAACGGCCGCTACGTCGCCGCCGCCGGCTCCGACAGCACGCTTCAGATCTACGATATCGTCGAGAAGCGGTTTGTCCGGTCGTGGCGGTTTGAGACACTCATCTGGAGTCTCCACCTTTCACCAAGCGGTCGCTATCTCTTCGGCGTTCCGGGAAGATGGGGACCGGAGGGGAAGGGATGGTTGCTCGACGTGGAGACCGGAGAACTGATCAAAAACTTTCGACGAACGACTTTCTGGCCGACCGACGTCAACGTCGCCTTCTCCCCCGACGAACGATACCTTGCCCTCTGCGGATCGTTTGCCGACCGGGACTACGGCGTCAGCATCTACTCGGTGCCGGACTGCACCCCCGTTCGGGAATACTTCGGGTCCGATGATGAGTTTACACAGGGCGACTACTGGTCCTTCCACGCAGTTACCTTTTCACCCGACGGAACGCTTCTGGCGGGAAGATATAAACCGACAAGGTCGAGCAGCCTCGTGTGGGATGTGGAGACGGGTGAGCGACGCGATTCCATCGGCCATCGGGGTCTGACGGACCCCGACATGACGGTCTACGATATCGGCCGGGACAACCGGACAATGTTGATGGGATCAATAACGCGGGGAAGGCTCAACGTATGGGATATAGAGCAGGACAGTCTGATTGCCGATTACTTCGATTTCAGCTATCACTGGCACCAGATCACCCAGGTCCGGTTCTCCGGCTCCGGCAAGTTCATCGCCGCCGGGTTCTACGCCGGGAACATAGGAATCTACGACGCGGAGACCGGGGATACGCTCCTGAACATTCCCCACACACGACAACCGATCTGGAGCGTCAACGGACTTGACATCTCACCGGATGACTCTCTGATTGCCGTCGCCGGTCGGGATTCTCTTCTGACGTTCTATGCAAGTTCAACGGGAGAACGCCTCCGCGTCTCCGCCAACCTCGGTTCCCCGGCGGGACTTGTCGAGTTCCTGCGGGACGGCCGGATGGTGGCAACCGCTTCCGAGGAGGGAATCACACTCTTCACCACACAAGACCTTGAACCCGCGCTGACGATTCCGGAACCGGGAACTCCTCTCTTCGCTCTTTCTCCGGATGGAACGGAACTTGTGTCGGTCAGCGGCACCGGGCGTATCCGCCTCTGGGATGCAGGTACGGGAAGTTTTCTGAGAGAAATCGGAGAACAAGAGGGTACGCAGGAAGTAGTCTGGTCACCGGACGGGAAGTTCATCGCCCTCTGCAAAAAAGAGGGTTCCATTCACGTATGGGATGCACAAACCGGAAATGCACATCGCCACTGGCGACATGATGCCCTGGTCAACACGATCCGTTTCTCGCCCGACTCAAAGTTCCTGGTTTCGGGTGGAGAAGACTCCACAATGCGGGTCTGGAGCATTGAACA
>CAMLOB010000428.1 GCA_946481475.1 uncultured Chlorobiota bacterium
GCTTCCGCCACAACGTCGCCGGATCGATATTCAGTTTCCGGGCCGCCTCTTCGTAGCTTTCGGATTCGGCGATCACTTTCTGGATATGTTCCCGCTCCACCTCCTCCAGACTCTGCGGAGGCTCCGCCTCGGAAATGCCGTGGAAGTCCTCCGGCAGATCGTCCGGTTCGATCTCCTCTCCACGGGCCAGATAGAGAGCACGACTGATCACGTTCTCCAGCTCCCGCACATTCCCCTTCCAGCCGTATCCCCGCAGGGCGTTCAGCGCTTCGCTTGAAAGGCGGATATGGGCTCGATCCTCCGGCGCATATTGTCCCACAAAGAAGGCGGCAAGCAACGGGACGTCTTCCTTCCGTTCGCGCAACGGCGGAATCTTCAGCCGGACCGTGTTCAGTCGGTAGAAAAGGTCTTCGCGGAATCGCCCCTCAGCAATCTCGTCGGCCAGATTCCGGTTCGTCGCGGCAATTACCCGAACGTCTACCTGTCTGGTTACGCTCTCTCCAAGCCGCTCGAACTCATTGTTCTGCAGAACGCGGAGCAGTTTTGATTGCAGCAGAACCGGCATCTCGCCGATCTCGTCAAGAAAGATCGTCCCCCCGTCGGCCAGTTCAAACCGTCCGATCCGGTCTTGATGCGCTCCGGTGAACGCCCCCTTGACGTGACCGAAGAGTTCGGATTCCAGCAGGTTCTCCGGCAACGCCGCGCAGTTGACCTTGACGAACGCCTTGCCGGACCGACTGCTCTTGCTGTGAATCAACTGCGCAAACAGCTCTTTTCCGGTCCCGCTCTCCCCTTCGATCAGCACGCTCAGCGGCGTGTCGGCAATCCGTTCGGCCAGGGCGATCAGATCAATCATCTTCGGGTTCTGCGTGATGATGCTCACCTCCCCCTCCTTCAACTCACGGTTGCGGAACTCCTCCCGCCGCTGCTTCTGCTGATGATACTCCTCGACTCTGGTGATGAATCGACGAAGCTCCTCCAGATCAAACGGCTTCTGCAGATAATCGTATGCCCCCTTCTTGATCGCGTCGACGGCCGTGCCGACGGTGCCGTGGGCGGTGATGATCACCGTGGTGATCTGCGGCTGCAACAACTGGATCCTCCGCATCAGATCGATGCCGTCGATCGGGTACATCTGCAGGTCGAGAAAGGCCAGATCGTAGGTATGGTCCGGCTTGCGGGCATGATCGAGCGCCTCCAGCGGAGTTGAACAGGTGTCGACATTGAAATTCATCGACTCCAGACAGATCGAAATCGTTCTGAGCACATTCGGCTCGTCGTCAACAAGCAGGACGTTCATGGATGGTTGGTGTGGTTGAATGGTTCAGTTGTTCATTAGTTCAATTGTTCAATGGTGCCGTCGTTCAATGGTTGAATAGTTCGAAGCAATCCGACTCTCTCCCCTCTTGACTTTATTAACTATCAACTATTCAACCTTGAATGGTTCGAAGCGAATTGTCCTTCCTTTCACCCCGACATACACAGCCTCTCCGAATCTTCTTAACTATATCAACTACTCAACCATTCAACCACCAACCATTCAACTATTCCCCCCAAGCCCTGCAAGCGGAATCCGAACCGTAAAAACCGATCCTTCATTCAACTCGCTTGAAACCGTGATCGTTCCTCCGTACTGCTCCACAATTTCGCGAACCACGGCCAGACCGAGACCGATGCTGCCGGGACGTTTTTCTCCCCCCCGCTCCACCTGATAGAACTTTTCGAAAATCATGTCGATGCTGTCCAGCGGAATGCCCACTCCTGTGTCGCTCACCAGAATCACCAGATCGGCCCCCTCCCTTTTCACTTCCACTTCCACCCGGCCTCCTCGATCGGTATACCTGACGGCGTTGCTCACCAGATTGTTCACGATCCACCGGAAGTGCTCAGGCTCGGCGCTGATCCGGAGGAGATCGGGTTCGGTTGAGAGGTGCAACTCTACTCCCTTCTCCTCAGCCGGCAACTGGTGAGGCTTCAACGCATCACCCACCAGCGGTCCCAGTGCAAAGGAATCGGTCGATGTCCCCTCCCGCTTCCGTTCCAGTCGGGACATTTCCAGGATGGCGTTGATCATGGCCGACAGCCTCCGGCAATCATCCTTCGCGCTCTCAAGCAGTTCACGCTGCCGGTCGTTGATCTCCCCGAGGATTCCTTCGCGGAGAATATCGACACTCATCAGAATTGATGAGACCGGTGTGCGGAACTCGTGCGAGATCCTCGCCAGCAGTTCGGACTTCAATCTATCCAGCTCCTTGAATTCGGTCACATCGGAGAAAACGGCGATCGCACCGCCGACGCCACTGGCGGTTTTTAACGGAATCACCTGCACCAGATAGAACAGTTCTTTCCCTTCCACCTCGGTTTGCCAGGTCATCGATTCGTGAACCGAATCTTCCTTCAGACTCCTGCCGACGACCACGGTCAGCAGTTCGGAAATATTCCCGTCATCCCCCAGTTCGGTTACAGGGAGCCCCTCAAGATGTGTGTGAATCGGCTTGCGAAAGAGTCTGAGCGCCGAGGAGTTGACAAGAAGGATCTGAAGTTCGGTGCTGACCACGACGATCGGCGTTGTGATGCTCTGGACGATCGTCTCCGCCTTTCGCTTTTCCAGCAGAAGATTTTCCAGATTCATCTCCTCGTAGTGGCGCAACTGCTCTACCATCCGGTTGAACTCGAAGGCAAGGTCGCCGATTTCGTCCGCCGAGGTGATATGCACCTTCTGGGCCAGTTCTCCCTTGCCGACGTTCTTGACCCCCTGGCGAAGGCGTTCAATGGCACCGACGGCCCAGCGCGAGTATATGCCTCCCCCCAGAATGCCGATAAAGGCTGCGATCAGTGTGCCGATACCGACGGTCAGCAGCGTCTGCTTCAACTGATCGTTCAGAATGTCGAGCTCAACCGAGATATCGTCCCGGCTGACTTCCGAAAGGGCGAGGACTTCCGTCTGAACGCTCTGCGCTCCACCATAGAGATCTTCGGCGGAAACCTCCCCTCCCCCCTGCGGCCCCGACAGGAAGTTCTGTGCAGTGGAATCGAAACGTCGGTAGTCGGAACGGATCCGCTCGATCTGAAGGGTGTCATGACTGTAGAATTCCGTCGCCAGGCGGGAAAGTCCGTTCAGGAATTCTCTCCGCATGATACTGAAGCGGGGAGCGACCGAATCGACCGGGTCGCCGGAGCGAACGCCGATCAGCAGAGCGTACTGTTCACCGATCATCCGGGCAAGCTGGTGACTGCCGGCAGTCGCCTGGTAAGTATCGGCAACGCGGACGTTGACCCGCTCTCCTATACCGGAGAAATTATAGATCGCCCAGAGCGTGAAGACGATGTTCACGGCGATGACCGCAGCAAATCCGGCAAATATCTTCGAGCGAAGTGTTGTAAACATACAGCCGTCCCGTCACCCAGCATTTGCATTTGCAGCCCCGTAGCCCACTATCAAACAACTTCCCTCCATAGCATCTTCCCTTCGTCCCCTATCCCAGTCTCTCCCCCAACACCTCACGAACCACGCCCAGCACCTCTCCATCGGCGATCAGTTGCCGGGCGGCCATCAGATCGTCGTGCAGCACACGATCTTCATCCAGATGAGGAACCCGGTCGCGAAGAAGTCTGTAAGCCGGAACCAGAGCTTTCCCCGGAAGGAGCGGCTCATGGAAGTCGATCCCCTGACAGGCGCAGAGATACTCGACGGCGAGAACGCTCTCCAGATTTTCGGCGATCTGCAAACACTTCCTGGCCGCTATCGACCCCATCGAATTATGATCTTCCTGATTTGCCGACGTGGGAATCGAATCGACCGAGGCGGGATGCGAAAGGATCTTGTTCTCGCTGACGATAGAGGCGGCGGTGTACTGGGCGATCATATACCCGCTGTTCAATCCGCCGTGCCGGGTAAGAAATCTCGGTAGCCGACTGAGAGCACCGTTGACCAGCCGCTCGGTTCGTCGCTCCGAGACGTTGGCAAGTTCCGAAAGAGCAATCGAGAGGAAGTCGAGCGGCAGAGCGACCGGCTGACCATGGAAGTTTCCTCCCTCGATATGTTCCCGATCATCGGCAAAGATCAGCGGATTGTCCGTGGCGCTGTTGATCTCCGTCTCCAGCACGCGGCGAACATAATCGATTGCATCCCGGCTTGCACCGTGAATCTGCGGAATGCAGCGGAGCGAATAGGCATCCTGCACACGGTCGTCACCGTGGCGGTGGGACTCCCTGATTTGAGACTCTTCCATCAACGCCCGCATGTTTGCCGCCGTCCTCTGCTGTCCGACATGCGGTCGGGCATTGTGGAGTCGTTCGTCGTATGCCCGGTCGGTCCCTTT
>CAMLOB010000429.1 GCA_946481475.1 uncultured Chlorobiota bacterium
CTTTGAATCTCCTTCCCTCATCCCAACGATGCAAAGTGAAGGTCAGGTGGAAGAGCGAGATATTGATTGGAATCTAAGGTAAAAAACAAAAGAAGCCGGACTAACTTTGGCGAGTGTCCGGCCTCTAAATTGGGCTTCTGGTAGTATTTCAACGCTTTTGGCGTTGTAATGTGCCCTTTTCTTATACGTAAATGTAGGAAATCTTTCTGGTATATGCAAGAAAAATCCGAGCGAAGCATCGCTCGCAACTACAACTAAACACTATGGAGAAATCATGAGTGATTTGCAACGATTTGACCGGTTTTTCAGGCAGTATGAGGATGGTGCGTACCATGCTACGTGCAACATCCACGCATCTACCCCTAAGGGGCAGGTTCGCTTCAAGAGCGGGGAGAGCATTGGGAAGGAGGACGAGAGATACGCTTATCTCGACTCATTGAAAGAAAAGAGAACGATACCCGCCGTCACACTGGATGATGGAACGGTAACGATATGACCCAATCGCAACCCAGAAAGAGGGGGGCTGTCATGTTATTAGAAGAAAGCCTCTGTATCGAGATGGTGCCGATACAGAGGCCATGATCCGGTGAGCACGTGTTGTTAACCTGAGCATCCAAGAGATTCTTTAAGAAGAATCTGGACACCGCGACTAAGCGAGACTGACCCGGCGGGGAAGTTTGCAGACCAAACCGCCGGGATATGTTAACTGAACCAGTCACCTTTACGTGTTGAGGAAAATCCGATGCTTTACACAGCAATCGCAGATAGTTGGACTGTAGATTCCAACCAACTTGTGGCACATCGTGTGCCAAAAAATGGAAACCCGGCAGACAAGAGAGTCGTTGAACTGTACGCTCTAATCGCACAGGGATACGAACATCTTGAATCTGTTGAAGATGCCACAGACGCAACATCACACGTTGCGATCCTTCGAAAACCCCTTCCTCGCATTATTGTTGAGCGAGGTTAAGAGGCACGGAAGCCGTCCCAATCATTAAGAGAGGGGCGGCTTTGTTTTCAATGAGCTAATAACGTTATTAAGTGAAAGAGGCACTATTAAAATTTAATAGCTGAAAAACGCTCAATCTCCCTTGTATTCAGCGTTTTCCTCTTCCTCTTCTTTCCTCACCTCTTCTATCGGCACACTCACCAAAGCCTTTGCCAGCTTCTCGAATCGCTCGTATTCTTCTGAGTGCTCCGATAAGTGTTCTTTGTCTTTTTTCTTCGTCATTGCGCAAACCTAATACATCAAACATTCACTTCCAATTATACTCACCCTTTCCCTGTCAATCCCGCATACGTCAACCGCTTCCCCGCAAGCCTCGATGCTACCGTCTCAAATCGGTCACGATCCTTGCCCTTGCGCTCGTTGAACCGGAATGTCTCTTCGTCAAGATACCGGAACAAGTGGAACGGTTCAACGGCAATATATGTGCCTTTGATACAGCGTTTGAACAATGCCCAAAAGTTTTCAAGCCCGTTCGTTGTGACGGTTCCCCGAACGTATTCGTTTGCCTCGTGACAAACCGCTTCATGATAGTACTGCTCACTCAATCCCTTGTATGAAGCGTTCGTATCGGTGTGGATATTCGATCCCGACTCCACATGTTCCCGCACCTGTGTTTGCAGCGTCTCTTTCTTCGTGTCTTGTACAACCGTTGCCCGTACTTGACTTCCTTTGCCTTGCGTGTCGCGTTCGAGTAAACCCATGACGATGGTCTTCCCGACAACTCCCCGTCCCTGAATCTTCTCTTTGCGTTTGGAAGCGTGCATGTTACGAGCCTTGCCACCGATATACGTTTCGTCGATTTCAACGTCTCCCTTCATCTTCTCAAACGTGCCGGTTCGCATTGCCAAACGGATACGCTGCAAGAGAAACCATGCGGTTTTCTGGGTGACTCCGAGTGATCGGTGAACTTCATAAGAAGAAATACCATTCTTTGCGTTCGCTACAAGCCAGATTGCACACAACCACTTGTCAAGCCCCAATGCACTGTCTTCCATTAACGTGCCAACCTTGACAGAGAATTGCTTTTTGCAGCCCTTGCACTTCCATATACGACGGCTCTTCAAGAACGAATGTTCCTTGCACTGGCAATGAGGGCACGTGACCCCATTCGACCAACGGAGAGAGACCATGTAATCGAGTGCCCGGTCTTTATCGGAGAAGTAGAGGATGGCCTCTTGAAGGGTACGTGGTGTGCGGTTCGTTTCCATGAACAAATATACGAAAATGCTTGCATCGCTACAAGAAAATTTCGTATAATACTGCGTTTTGCTCGAAAAATTTTAGAGTGGAAATTTTGAATACGCCCGGTGTGTCAAGTATGTTAGTACCTTTTTTTTTGCCGGCCCCTGCCTTCCTCTGGGCTCGGTTAACGGGCACAGCCATAAAGTACCGGACTCCGCTCAGTCAACGTACCTTCAGCTTCACATTCCCTCCTTAATAGTTCCCCCTTTTCATATCCGTACCTATGTGGTTTTTACGTAGTCGGAACTCTGCCGGAAGGGACCGTTCCCTGTCTATCTTTTCCTTCGTAGCTACACACACGCCACCGCTGTGGCACCGTTGCCGGCGATCCGGAAGGAAGACGCGTTCAACGCCGGCGAACGATTCAACAGTGTTAACCCTTATCCAGGATGACAAATGAACAAGCAACAGACATTTCGATTTTCCGCCTTTGCCGGATCGACTTTGATTCTTGCAGCCCTCTTGCTGTGCGGCCCGACCCTTGGCGCGCAAGTCCCAAAGTTTCAGAAGACCTACAGTTCACCAAACGATCCGGCAGGAGGATACTGCGTGCAGCAGACAAGTGACGGAGGATATATCGCAGCCGGATGGAGCGACAACAACACCGGTTCGACATATCATGATGCCCTTCTGGTAAAGACAACTGCAGGGGGCGTTATCCAGTGGACGTTCGACTACGATTTCTCCAACTACACCCCTTCGCAGGACGAGTTCCGGTACGTTATCGAGGTAGACGACCGGATCGGCGGAGTCTTCGACGGCATACCGGACGCCTATGTCGTGGTGGGATGGACACAGGGACTGTTTGAAGGCCCGACATTCGGACTTGGAGACAAGGATATTCTCGCCGCCAAAGTTGATCTGAACGGGAATGTGATCTGGGCCAGAAAAATCGGCGACATCGTAAACGACTACCATGAAGAGGCATTCTGCGTCAAGCAGAATCCGGTCACCGGCAATTACGTGCTGACCGGAACAGGCGAGTGCCAGGTAATAGGAGGAGTCGAATCCAGATTGCTGCTGATCGAACTTGATGCAGGAACCGGGGGGATCAATTGGGATCATGCTTACGGATTGCCGAACGCAACGATCGGCTTGCCTTACACCGGAGGATACTCCCTGAGCACCTACGATCGTACAGGAAGTGGAACCCCTCAGGGCTGGATCGTCTGCGGCTGGGCGACCGACGACTCTGATGAGAACAATCGGAGTGAAGAGGATCTCTACCTGGTCGCTACCGACTGGAACGGCAACCCTTATCCTTCATCTCTGAAACGCTACGGCGTCTCCACCGGTCTTCTGGAAAACGTTACATGGGAACGAGGATATTCCGTCCAGCAACTGGCAAGCGGTGATGTCGTCGTCTCCGGTGAATATCAACCGACCGCCAACGGAGGATCGGCAGCCGGCCCGATGCTTCTGTCGATCAGACGTAACCTGGCAACCGTCAATTTCATGCGTCATTATGATGCCTTCAATTTCGATTTCAGGGCGGCACACTCCTTCCGCGAATCGACGCCGATAAATGGAGTTCCGGGCTTTGTTCTCATCGCCGGCGGATCCGGAAATCTCTTTCCCGATCCGGCAAACGACCCGACGCCGCAACCGGACGATCCCATTATGTTCCACACCGATCTCACGGGGCTGACTGTCAACTGGGCCTGGAGGTATGCCGATCCCGCCGCCGGCTACATACCGGGAGCCGGCGGCGGCTACAGCGTCCGGGCGACAAATGACGGATATGTCATGACCGGACTCGATTACTCTTACAACGGGATAGGGGCACTCCCTCTGGTAAAAACGGACTTGTGGGGCAGCAGCAGATGTAATGAAGAGCAGGTGGAGATCGAAGTGGAAACCGCCAATCCCTATATCCTCAACCATGGATCACGACTTAATCTTGCACTCGGCTCTGCCGGTACCATCCACTCGAAAACGTCTCGGGTAACCGAGGAGGTCCACTGCTACTCGATCTTCAAGCCGATCCCCGCACCGGGGACCGGAGAAGAACCCGGCTCGCACGAGTTGCAGTCCCGTCCGAACC
>CAMLOB010000430.1 GCA_946481475.1 uncultured Chlorobiota bacterium
GAATATTAGTGTTGGGCCGCAAGTCCTTGGGTCTTACAAAAGACTGAACTATACCGCGTGGCATGCAATCGCCGAGTTCGTTGATAACTCAACTCAATCATTTCTGGATAATCGAAATGTTCTTGAGAGCCTTTCAGATCCCGACCAGCGTCCGCTAAAAGTCGAGATCGAGTATGACGCTAATGGTGATTTTTTAAGGATCGAAGATAATGCCATGGGAATGTCTGAAGAAGAGCTACAACGAGCCATGAACGTTGCAGAGCCCCCGCCCAACCCACAAGGCAGATCACGATACGGTATGGGACTAAAAACCGCAGCAAGTTGGATCGGCAATTTATGGACAATCCGCACTAAGAAATTGGGACATACAATAGAGCATCAGGTGCAAGTAGACATCGACGAGATTGTAAAGGGCGATATGAAACTAATGCATACTACTAAAGACAACTGTCCAGAAAGCGATCATTATACTATAGTAGAGATTACAAAGCATAATCGCAAATTTCATGGCAAAACTCTTCGAAAGATCAAAACGCATTTGCAGTCAATGTATCGGCAAGATTTTCGAGATAAAATCTTGGAGTTAGTTTGGCAGGGTGAGGTACTAAAATGGCACGAATTTGACGACTTGATATTAAGAAATGCAAACGGTGTGCCTTATAGGAAAGAATTTGAATTCACAATAGAAGATAGTTACAGTGGCACGAATAAAACGGTGTCAGGATGGGCCGGAGTTCTTGCTAAAGGTAGTAGATCCTTGGCTGGCTTCTCGCAGTTTCACAACAATCGTGTTGTCAAAGGGTGGCCTGATGCTTGGCGACCTGAATCCATTTACGGTGAAGCAACGAATGATCTAGTTAATCAGCGACTGGTAGGTGAGATTCATTTAGATGAGTTTGATGTTACTCATACTAAGGACAACATTCAATTCTATGGAGATCAAGAAGAACTTGTAGAGGAGAAGTTAGCTAAAGCATGTCACCGGCTAAGACAAAAGGCACAAGAATATCGGAAGAATGAAGATGATTCAAGAGGGCCAAATGATCTGGATGAGGAAGTGGCCATTCGAGACTTAAAAGAAGAGCTTGAGTCACCTCAAGCTCGCTCGGTGATTTCTATTGATGCTGGATTGACTGAGGGAATAGTTCAAGAAGTTAAAAATGGCGTAATTGAGGCAACTAATATTGATGAACTTCCGGAAACGATAAAGGCTACAGTAGGATCTCTTATAGTTAAGCTGTACATATTAGGCAATGCATCACCAAATGACCCTTATCTAATTATTGATTCTGACAGCAACCAACTAATAGTAATAGTCAATAAGGTACATCCTCATTGGAAACAGCTAGAGGGGAAAAATGGAGTATTGAATTTTCTTAGACATTGTGTTTATGATGGTATTGCAGAGTGGCAAACCTCCGAACAGTTCCACCAAATAGATCCAGATACTGTTAAGTTATATAAAGACAAATATCTGCGTTTACCAATGACAATCGAAAGGAATCAGAAGTCGAAGCGATAGGGGGGGCATCCTTCACGAATGACGTGGAAGCGATTGATTTCAAATGGAAGGCTACTGCGGGAGGTTTGTCTATACCCCCATTCGTACCCCTGCCGCGAAAGACTTAAAGGCTTGGTGTCGTGTAATGACCAGTAGAGCTAAGAAATGATGTACCTATCCGTCCTCCCTCCCCCACCTGCAAACCTGTCAATAGCCCTGACTCCTATCGAACCCTTTCATGCTCAAAAGATTTTCCCTGCTCCAGACATGCCGGAGCAGGGAGATTGGATCAGTATTCGCTTGGTAGCAAGATCACGTTATTGGTGTAGTAGATCGAGATTTCATCCAGAGGGAAGTCGGTGAAGGGGATGGATTTGTTGAAGACAATGTTGCGATTTCCATCTCCGCATTCGAGGATGGCGGAATGATCCGGAGACACCGTTAGCGTCCAGTACTGGAACTCTTCTGCCGCAACATATTTGATGGCCTGTGCAAAGACTATCTCATCCACCAGCCAGTAGGCTGCGCCGGTATCCGCCACATACTTGACACCTTCCGTGATAAGGATGGTTCTGGCAATCGGATGACGGAAATACTTGGTCGTTCCAGTGAATTGAGCCAGGTTGGATTTGGTGAGGGGGTGTTTGTCGGTCATGTCATTTCTCCTTTTTGTTGAATGACCTCCACTGCGGAGGCGAAGGGGAAATGGCCGATGCGGTATGCCAGACGGTCAACCCCCAACACGGGTCGCATAGCGACCGGCGCGGGCCGGGGGTTGAGGGGCTGGCGGCATCGGTCAGCCTTCGCCATGCTCCGCAGCGGGACAGGCAACAGGGAGAAGAGGGAACGGAAAGACAAACGCACGAACGCATCCCCTTTGACAGCACGTCACTTTTCGGAAGGTGGCGTGCATTTGCATCCCGGCCACTGTGCCATCCAATTCCGATTCCGGACACAGTTCTGGGACAAAACGGACATATCCGGTCAACAACTATCCCATGGTTCTATTGCCGATCCAGCGGGAGAGCGGTAAACTCCTGCCAGTCCAGCCTCTACACTATTGAGGGCCGAATGACATCGCCAGATGTAGAGGTATGACCGTACAATGCCGGGAATTTCTCCCGTCAGGAATTCCCGGCCGGTCTATCCCGGCACCGGCACGCAGCTCCCGGATCGCCATGCCATTCTCCGGGAATGTTTGTATGTTGGACCATCTATGAAGACGGCAGCTCCCCACCTGCCTGCATTGTCGAATGAAGGACAAAGGAACGCGGGGGCAACAGCGTTCCGAACGTCCGAAAGCATGGAACAATAACCGGCAGGGTCTCGATCATCGAGGCAACAGGTTCACCGCGTCCGCCGGGATGCGATGAACGCCCTGTCTTCATAGACGGTACAAACTATCTGGAGATTCGCTATGGCTGGTCGCGCTTCAGTTCCCGACCTCTCCTTGCCGGGGAGGTTCCTATGAGACTGCACACGCTTCTTTCTTCCTTTCCCGTTCTCCTGCTGTCCGGCATCGGTATTGCGAGAGGACAAAGCACAGGCAACGCCGTGATCCTCACCTCCCCCGGCTACTTCGATGAATACCTCGGCACCTATGCCGCATTCTCCTTTGCGTGGGGAAACGGTTCCCTCCTCTCCTCCGACGGCAGTGCCGCATCCCTCCTCTTCGACGGCATGATGCACGAGGCGCACGACGGACTGCTGAAGTCCTTGCAGAGCACGCCGTTCACGCTGGACAAGTCGAAGACCTCGGTTGAATTCGACGTGGGCTACCGGTTCCTGGTCGAGGCCCGTGCAAGGGCAAAGGAACCGATGGATCAGGGCGTGATGATCCTCGACCTTGAACTCTATGACGTAAACTCCGGCCAGATCCATCCGCGCTACGTCTCGCTGTCCGATCCCTTCTCGATCTCCGTCCCCCCCGGGGAGAACTGTGATGAAACGGCCTTCTGCCGCTTGTCGATGGAGGTTGATCCGGCATGGGTCGCATCCGGTTCACGGCAGGTTGTGCTGCGCGTCGTCTTCAATATCTCTCCGGGTTCCCTGATGCGGACCCCGGACGTGTCGATCGCCGAGACCGTCTCCGGCAACAGCCTGCACACTTCCATCAAGTAAGAGGAGAATCCACACATGACACGTCTTCTGATCCCTGTGGCGGCCTGTTTCCTGCTGTGTGCGCCTTCGGCCATGAGCGCGACGATCACGGAAACCACGTGGCTGCAATTGAACTACTGCATTGACGACGGCCTGAACATGACCAATGACGGTCAGGACATGGAGACCATCCGGCTGGAGAGGCACTGGAGCGACGGGAGGAAGGAATACATGTTCATGACCCGGCTCTGCGGCTCGGAATGCTGGGAGGACGGGCCGTGGCTTCCCGGCTCGTTCGCCTCGCCGCAGGACCTGCCGGCGCAGGCCAATCCCGACGGAAGCTGGTTCCTGCTGAACGCGCCGGTCTATTCCGGCAGCTTTACGGCAGGCACCGGCGAGACCTGCCGTGGATTCATCCCGGCCCCCTCCTCCGGCATGATCTATGTCCCGGCTGTGATCATTGAATCGTAATCTATAACTCCTCAACGTTAACAACTGCAAGTGGCTTATGCGCAGAATACCATACGTGCTGGTCTTGTCATGCCTGATGGCCTTCGCCACGGCACCGGCTTTCGCTGAAATCGATCCGGACAAGTGGTTTGCCGAAGGGCAGATCGAGCGGGACGGAGAATGCCTCTACTACCGCATTCTGGCCTACAGGATGAACGCCGGAAT
>CAMLOB010000431.1 GCA_946481475.1 uncultured Chlorobiota bacterium
GTCAACGGTGTCGCTGATCACACCGGCCGATCCGGCAATCACTCCGGCAACCGCATGCAATGCCGGATCATCGCCGCAGAATGTGAAGTTCAACACCCGTTGCTCGGTCGGATTCAGACGGGGGCTGTTCAGTTGGCGAAGATTCCCGTTGGACCGAAAGACGATCTGTCCGGCGTCATCCAGATCGAATCGGCCGCCGATTCCCTGATCGACGATGGTATCGGTGTAGGTAGCCATGCCGATGAAGATCGTGTCGCCGCTGGTGCTGAAACTCCACGATTCACCGAGTCCCGATACCGTCGCACATGTTCCGGTCGTGTAATGTCGCAGTTTCAGGCCCGCATCGACGTTTGATGAGTTGATGGTCCCCGACCCGGTTCCATACATCGAATTTAACGTGCTGACAAGGGCCAGCCGCCCGGCTGCATTCCCTCCCGACCAGGAAATATTTGCTCCGACAGCGACTTCTTCGGGCGTCTCTCCGTATGTCGTCACGCTTCCGAGCGACATTCCCGGCACATTGGCCCGACCGCTTCTGATCACCTCGACAAAGACTTGTCCGTTCCGGGCAAAGGCCGGATCGAGTGCCGCATTGTAGTTCAGTGAAGAATCGAGCAGGACGACATTCCCCTGAATCGCCTCAACGTGATATCGACCCGCATCAGTCTCCCCACTCTGCGGTGTGACGAGCGTCAACTCGACCAGATCGCCCGGCGTCAACTTCTTCAGCCATGTATTCTCACTCCCCCCCGGGAAGTCGAGGTAGGCGGTCGTTCCGCTGGTCCCCTTGTTGACGGCGAATTCGCCGACGGTATCGATAAACACACGTTCGTTCCCCGAGATCTGGCCGCGTTCGGGATAACGTTCGGCCAGAGGAACGACATAGTTGTGATACGTTCCCACATGTCCCCCCGGAGCCTGTTCAAGCGTCATGCCGTCGAATGCATCGCGGGATCGGGAGATGAGGGGCTGGCCTGAACGGGGGTCGAAGGCGACATACTCGGTATAGTTATAGTTGCCGTCGGCAAACGACAAAATCCCTTTGGGAATCGCTGGGTAGTTCACCACCTTCGTCGTAGCATGTGTCGAAAGACTGGAATTCCGTACCTGATAATAGGCGGCACCGGAAAAGAAAAATGTGGGGGGGAATGGAAGAAGGATTCCCGCATCTCCCTCGGCGGTAAATTGATCAAGATAGGAACCGTTCTGCCGGGTTGCCTGGACCACTTCCATTTCCTTCCCCGGATAGCCGTAGCGGATGGAATCACCGAAGTGATAAAGAAGCGGTATCGAATCTCCTGGTTGATAGTAGATCGTCTCCGTTGACGCCGAGGTGATCCAGTCACGCTCGAACGGCGTATAGATGCCGCCATTAGCCAGTTGCCGACGGACCTTTCCCGGCATATCGGTCCTAATAAAACGGAATCCCTGCGATGCAAAGACGAAGTGTTCATTTTGCTTGTAGACCAACAAGTTGCTGAAAAGAGGAGAGGTCTTGAATTCATCAACCTTCATATCCGTATGCTCTACAGCCCGTCCGACATTCGGATAACGAGCATCCCAGGGAAAATCACGATGGGTATAAAAGTCAGTGACGCCGAATCCGGACGTTGTCGCTCCCTGATGAATTGGATGAGTGACAACCCGGGCATAGCCGATCGAGGCGGAAGGGAGAAGCATCTCCCCGATCGGTCCTTCGTTCCGTGCCCGGTCCCGTCCTGCTGCAACCTTGCCTTCGACAAACTCTTCATCATCATTCCGCTCACGGAAAGCAATAAGTGGGTTTTCGTCCCGAATCTGCGCCGGCTCGTTGGCGGCAACACCACTACTCATAATCTCGTTCCGCTCAGGGTCGTAGAGTTCGTAGCGATACTCGGTCCCGTATAGCGCGGAATCTCCCTCGATTCCGGGATCGTAGGAAAGCAGGCGCTTGACGCGCAGCCCTCCCCCCTTCTTTGCGGTGAACGTCGGGATACGGATGTAGGAGTGGGCGTAATCAACTTCCTGACAGAAATCGCCTCCGATAAAGCTGAAGTACTTGCCGACAAGACGTGATGCCAGATCAATATCATTCGTGGTAAATCCGATTCCATCGTTCGGACCGAGCTTTCCACGTTTCCGTTTCTTCACATAGTCCAGACAGACCTTTTTGGGCACCCCATGTTCGTGAACATTATTACTCTCGTCCTTCCCGATGAGCTTGACATAGAGAGCATACCATTGGTTAGGCCCTTCATTAATCACCTTGTAATCGACTATATCGAGCTTGGCATACCCGGAAACATAACCGGAATTGTACTCCGGGTTGGAAATGCCCGGACTGGTCCCCTTCAATGCATAGAGGAACCGGAAGAACAGACGGCTGTTGCGCGCGGCTTCCTTCTGAATCAACTCCTTCATCTTTCTGACTTGTCCAAGATCGGTAGAATCGATACCGATATCAGTAAGGCGAAGAAAGTAGATATTGTCATCGTTCACATCATTAGACTGTTCACCGAATTCGGGTCCAGCCACTGCAATCAGGGATACCATCGCCAGTGTCGGGCGATCGTGAACAAAGGCGTAGTCATCCTCTTCATACTGAACATGAAGTTCCGCACCCACCGGCGAACGGACCCACTTCAACTGCCATGCGGCCGGATCCCAATCGATACCGGCCGTCGTATCATTCTGCGGGACATAGGGTGCATATCTGTCCAGACGATCGGCACCCCCCGGCCGATAACTTCCCCATGCATCGAAGTCATACGGATTATACGGTGGATTCTCCATTGCCTCCGTCAGGCTGTCGGCATAGGAGGTAACCTCCGGATATCGGGCCTGCATCTCTTCGGAGTAATCTTCACTCTTCTTGTACTCATACCCGAACACGATCGGATGGATTGTCGAGTTCCGCACATTATGCGCTTCGGTCCAGACTTTCCGTAGCGTGAGCATGCCATAGGATGTTGTATCTGAAAGAGGGAAAGAATTCGGCATGTTCGGGCACAGGGAATAGTCGTAGTCGAAGTAGACTGTCGAGATGAGACTATCCGGATCTCCGTTCTGATCTTTGGTATAGAGCTCAATCTGCTTCAGATACCGTGGTTTCTGGGCAGTTCCGTAATCCGGCAGTGCCGCCTCGGCCCCGCCGGCGAGTGCCGTCTCGGTCAATCCGTACGTCCCTGGTGCCTCCGGGAGATAGCCGTCATTACGCCGTTCCGATGGGATATCATTCAGAACAAACAGAGCGACATGCGTTTTCGTTTCGATCCTGTCCAGATAGTAGCGTCTACGCTCTCCCTGAGAGAACGATCCGATATCATCTTCCGGATCGGAAAGATCGACAGGATTATAGCTTAGCCCTACAAAGGGCTGTCGCCAGTACTGCCATGACCTGGGCGAGTAATGAAACCTTGTCCACCCCCCCAGATCGTCATCCGTCGGACCGTCTCCGGTCAGGTCAACGTAGTCCGGAGTGATAATCTCGGTCAACAGCCAGGCAGTAGCATACTCCCCTTCAATCTGCTGTCCGATTGCCGTCTGGACTGAATCCTCATTGACCCAGCGATATGCACGGAAGTTATGATCGACACTTGCCGCACTGTCAATCGTGATAAAACGAAGACCCAGTTGCAGGAACTTCTCATTCCTTGCATACACCGGCAGACCATAGACGTGTCGGCTTCCTCCGCTTCCATACAGAGCGAACTCACCGATTTGATCCGATAGTTCAGAACGATTCGTTATCAGGTTGCGCGAAGCCGTATCCTTGTTGTAGGACTTGTAGAATTTATCGTTTACGACATCCAGCATCTCGCCGTTCCGTGTAAATCCGACATAGGCATTACGTCCCGGACGTTCCCATTTTTCCAAGTGCAACCGCAGGTCCGATGGGGGAACCGGGTAACGATCAAAATCGTTGATACCAAGCGCATCCAGAGCATCGTCAATGGCACCGGACCGTTCCTCCACTACTGCACGCACAGCCTTGTCATCATTGTCGAATAACAATGAGCCTCCCCGATCATTGGTATAGCGGAAGAACCAGGGTTCATCACCATCGCTACTAAACGACCGCCACGAAGCCGCTTCAGGGTCATCCCATCCCCCGCTCCGATAGGTGATTGATCCATCCCCCCATCGATACCCTACACCAAATCCGAAAGGAGGACCGATAACGATGATACCGTTCGGAAGATTGGTTGAGATATCTATCGTACTGGTTACCGTATTCTGCCGAAATGTGCCGGGATTCCGATTGAAGACACGGAAGTTTCCTCCTCCAGAGA
>CAMLOB010000432.1 GCA_946481475.1 uncultured Chlorobiota bacterium
GTGGGGCAGGCCGCCGTCGATCCCCGGCAGGGTAAAGCGGTGCAGCAGTGTCGCGCGCTGATCGTGCGATACGGCTTCCAGAAATTTGTCCAGTCTGGTGCCGATATACTCTGTGGTGTCGACATCGTCGACGATGCTCTGGAAATAGATCATTGTGCCACCTCGTATGAAGGTTGTAAAGATGACGTTAGAACGTGGGAGCTTCCACGGTCATAACGATGAGTTGTGCAGTGTTCCGATACGACCGGTACGGACCCGGTTTCCGATAGCCGCTTCCGATGGTATTCGTTGCGGGTCCATACACTTCTCCCGCTATGAACCCACGGGCTCCCGCATCAGTGGTTCGGCTGACGTGGGGACGTTGGCCTGAAGGGGAGAGGAACTACGGCTCAACCGTGATCGGCGTCATCGTCGCAACGATTTTCATTCCGCCGACTCCTCCGTCGTGGATATATCTGAACGTGACCGATTTCCCTTTTGCCCGGTCGGGGATCGTCCACGTATCCCGCAGAGGGCCGTTGGCCTGGTTGTGGGTCCACTGGTAACCGAGTTTGTCCTTGTTGTCGAGAAAGAATTCGACGGCGTCGTTGTTCGGGGGGGCGTTTTTGACGTTGACGCGGAAGCTCACCTTCTCCCCTGCCTTGTACCGTTGCTTGTCGGTTGTCAGGGTCACGTCCAGAGGTCTGGAGTGGGTGACGAGTTTGTTCCAGTACCGTTCAAGGATATCTGCGGCCCCCTTTCCGCTTTCGACCATATATCCGAATTCCTTCAGACGCCACACGCCGTGTACCGGTCCGGGAGGGTAGAGGTTGTGCGAACCGATGTAGAAGATCTCATCATCGATCATCACAAACTTCGAGTGATTGGCGATTCCTTTGTTCTCTCCCCACCTTGTGTCTTCGGAAAATCTCAGGGGGGCTACGCGGAGGTGCTTGACCAGCAGACCCCACAGTTCTCCCTCGGACATGTTTCTGTTCGCTTCTTTTGCACGGTCAAACATCTCCCGGATAAGGATGGGAATCAGCGCGCCGCTTGAATAGTCTCCCGCATCATTGTTTGTTTGAACGATAACGACATCCTTCTTTTTGTTGACGATAAATTCATAGAGCGCCTTGATGATTGCAGGATCCCAATGAGTGAGAGGTTTTGGGTTGTATCCCAGATTCTGCTGGGAGATCTTGATCGATTCAGTGGCAAGACTTAACAGGCGTGCAAGGGCGATTTCTCCCGGAGCCGTTCTGTAGTTATCGTTCAATCGTCCGATGGCCAGCACGGGAACGGCCGATGAATCCTCGAATTCAGTCGGTGCCGGGTTCTCATCTTCATCGTCGGCAATCAACGCCGGGATATCTTCCCAGTCCAGCGGCCGGATCCCTTCCGTCTTTGCGGTGGAATCGTAGACCCACCCTTCGAAGTAGGACTCCGGATAGTCCACCCGTCCCCGGTGGAGTCTCTCTGCAATTTTCCATGCTTCCTTGACAAACGTGTCGGTCAGTCCGGAGATCGGGCCGGACAGTTGCATCGAAAGATCAAACACAGGGTGGGCCTGCAAATACTTGGTGAAGTACCAGTTGTGTCCTCCCACGATGGAGTGGATGCCGTCGACGACAACAATCTTGGAGTGATTCCAGTGTATGCCGCTTCCGTAGTTGATCACGGCGAAGGACAGCTTTGCCCCGGGGACGGATTTCGCATCCCGGATCAGATCGTTCAGCACTCTTTTTGCCTCGTCGATCGGTCTGTAAGGGAGAAAATAACCCATCATGAACGTGATCCTTACCGATCTGCCGGTATGGGCCAGATAGGTGATTGCATTGCGCATTGCCGCCATGAATCGTCCGTCTGGTCCCGGACCGAGCGTGGTGATGTGGATCGTCTTCCCGGCCTTTATCATCATGTTGTAGATAGGGTCCACAAACATGTCCGAATGTCCCAGGCAGAGTTTCCTGGGAGTATCTCCCGGCTTCTTGACGGTTGCCTGAAGTTCTTTGCACACAAAGCCTTTCCCCTTGCAGTCGGCCGAATCGGTGCAGATCGGCAGGCGAAAATCGGGATCGATACCGGGACCTTCTTCGTGCCAGGGCTGCACCGGCACGTCGGCGGCCCGCATCCCCCATATATCGGGAGTCTGAAGCAGCCAGTTCTCCGGCAATACGCCCCCTCGTTCATCATAGTCAAAGGTGACTTTGTCGCATGCGGGATGATTCTTCTTCAGTTCGTCATAAAGTTGTTTCAGTCGAGACATTTCTACCTCCAGCCTGTGCTGTGTATTGAATGTATAATGACGCCGTCATCCGACGGCGCTCCGGCTTTCAGGTATGGTATTTCGGTCCGCACCGGCTTCAGAAGGCACGTGACGGGAAGGGTAATTGCGATCGCGGCAACGCATTGCATAAGGTGCTGTGTACACAAGGTTCTGCGATGGGTCCGCTCTCACGTCTCTTCCGGATACTACGGAGGAGATTTGCGTAATCCGACACAGTCAGGATCATAGCCGGACAAGAGCCGAACACGCCAGGCTATGCGGAAGCCGCATGTCGTGCTGTTCTTCTCTCGCCAATTATCGACCCCCCGCGGTGACCTGTCGACTGCAGAGCACCGGCGGACATAAGGTTCCGGGATTCCGATAAACGTCAAGCGGAGATATTCTCCGTTCCGGCTGTGGAGCCGGGGGCGTCATTGTGGTTGGTAATGGGACCACACACCTCTTCAGGAAGTATTAGGTTCCGGCTGCCTGAGCGGATTTCGCCACACGTTGCGGCCGCCGGTGATCGGAAAGGTACGCATAAAATCAATGGGGTTACAAGTAGAGACCTCCGTTCGGAACGATATCGGAGATCTGCCTTCCTCTTCCGTCAACAGCGTCCTCCCCCATTGCACCGCCCCCGCACCGCACCCTGTACGGGTTTGGTGTGAGGGGGAGATTGTCCGACTTTGACTGCGGGTGCGGAGAAGCGCGCACACGTCCGTTTCATACTGCTTTCAATCGTTCGCATGAAGTACACAACCGTTTTTCTTCTTCTGATCTTCGTTTCGACATTTGTCCCGACCCGCTCCGCCCACGGACAGTATGCCGGAGAATCCCTCTCGCTCGATTCGGCCGCGAGCTATGCCGTGGTCGATGACGTCTCGGGGTTTGTTCTTTCGAGCGGCACGGCTTATACGATCGAGACCTGGGTCTATCCGAAGACCTCTTCATTCGTGATCGCCTCGGTCTACGAGAACGGGGAGACCGTCTGGTCGCTGCGGGTCGGCGAGTACAACTCGAACTCCTACCGGCTGATTCTGGATACGAACGACGGGTACTCCTCCTCCTCGCCGGAGAGCATCGGCTCGTCGAACAGTCTGGGTTCCGAAGCATGGAACCATGTGGCGGTGACCTCCGACGGATCGACGGTCACCTTCTACGTGAACGGGGTCGCATCGGGGAGCTTCAGCGACGGCCGGTCGATCTGGGGGTTCGGCTCCTCGGCCACGCTCTATATCGGAACGGAGTATGTGTCGGGTTCATCGGAATTGACAAGCTATATCGATGCGATTGCCGGGTTCGACAACCTCCGATTCTGGAAGGGGACCAGAACCCTTGATGAACTGCTGGAGGGGATGATCTACACTCCCGCGACAACTACCGGTCTGATCGCAGACTACACGTTCGACGACACCGACGACTTCACGCTGAAGAACGGCGCCGCGACCGATGGGAGCGAGGTCCCCTGGATTGATATGCCGGACGGATATGCGAACGGAACGGCCCTCGCCTGGCAACTCTCCACCTCGGTCCTCTCTTCGGCTCTGACGGTCAGTTCCGATGATCTCGGGACCTCGTCCGATTCGGAAGGAGAGTATCTGATCGTCGCATACAACGACGGCGATCTCGGGACAACGACCACGACATCGGCCGCCGACGTGACCGCACAGTTGAACAGGAGGTGGGGCGTGGTTCCGATCGGCCTGGCCTGGTGTTCGTTCGAGTTCGATATGAATGCGATCAGCGGGATCGATGCCGACAAGGCTGTCGCCATCGTCTCGACCAAAGACGATCTGAGCGGAGATGTCGAGTTGATCTTCCCGACGTCATCGGAGAACTCGTATCTGAACTTCAGCTACTACTTCACCGAGTACGACACGCTCTTCATCACGCTGGGGGAACTGGAGACGACTCTCCCGACGTTGACCGCAAGCCTCGGCTTCGGCCCCTTCATCCGGACCGACGGAAATTCGAACACCTTCACGCTCGGAAATCTTCTCTCCGGAACAGGCTCGGTTAC
>CAMLOB010000433.1 GCA_946481475.1 uncultured Chlorobiota bacterium
ATGGAATCAGTACACCCGTGATGTGGGAAGAAGATACAGAATGCAAAGAACGCCATGCAAGAGGGGGGCGAATTTTTCCCCTTCCGATATGGGGAAGAAAGCGGATGCAACAATCCTGAAACGAAGAAAGAAGCACGAACGGCTGATTCAATGTGTAATGCAGAAGCTCCGGTACGTGAAATATTCAGCACAGTCCCCTACCCCATCTCCGCCAACTCCCCCCACCTTTCCACATCCCGCTCCAGCTTCCGGTTCAGTGCGGAGAGTTCTTCGGCCAGTTCACTGGCGGCCGTATAGTCGGCGGTGAGGAGTAGTTCTTCCAGTTCTCTCTTTCGTTCCTCCCCCTCTTCGATTGCCTGTTCCAGAGCTTCCAGTTCTTTCTGTTCCTTGTAGCTCAGTTTGCGAGGGCCTTCCTTCGGAGTCGGTTTCTCCGTGACGGCGGTTTTGCGTCCCTCCGCTTTCTTTCGTTCGGCCCGCTCCCGTTCGATTTCGGCCCGCTCCTTCTCTTCGCGTTCGCGAATCTCAAGGAAGGTGGAGTAGTCGCCGGGATACTCACGCACTCTCCCCTCTCCTTCAAAGCGGAAGAGGTGGTCGACCGTCCGGTCGAGAAAGTAGCGGTCGTGGCTGACGATGATCGCGCATCCGGCGAATCCGTCGAGATAGCTCTCCAGCGCCTGGAGCGTCGTGATGTCCAGATCGTTCGTCGGCTCGTCCAGGATCAGCAGGTTGGGTCCGCCCATCAGCACGCGAAGCAGGTAGAGTCGGCGACGTTCACCGCCGGAGAGGTTTCCGATCAGTCCGTACTGTTTCTCCGGAGAAAAGAGGAAGCGCTCCAGCATCCGTCCTGCAGTCACCGTTGCGCCGTCTGCGGTCCGGATCGTCTCGGCCCCCTCCTTCACATAATCGATCACCCGCATCTCGTCGGCCAGCGCACGGCTCTCCTGATCGTAGTATCCGATCACGACGGTCTCCCCTATCTCGATCTTCCCCTCGTCCGGCTCCACATTTCCGAGAATCATCTCCAGCAGCGTCGTCTTTCCCGTCCCGTTCGCCCCGATGATCCCGACCCGTTCCCCCGGTTGCATCACATGGGTGAAGTTCTCCATCAGCTTCAGTGAGCCCCACGATTTGCTCACCCCCTCGATCTCCACGATCCGGCTGCCGAGTCGCCGCGACTCGATGGAAATATCCAGATCGTCCCGGCGAGCCTCTCCCGGCTCGCTCATCAACTCCACAGCCCGCTCGATCCGCGCCTTCTGCTTCGTCCGCCTGGCCTTCGCCCCGCTCCTGAGCCAGGCCAGTTCGCCCCGGATCAGCATCTGCCGTTTGTGTTCCTCCACCTCCCGGCGGGCGGCCTCCTCTTCTTTCTTCTGGAGGTAATAGCTGTAGTTCCCGGCGTAGGTCGCCACACCTCCGCGGTCTACTTCGACGATACGGCCGACGACTCGTTCGAGGAAATATCGGTCGTGCGTCACCAGCAGAAGAGCACCTGTGTATCGGGAGAGAAAATCCTCCAGCCAGCCGATGGTCTCGGCATCGAGATGGTTGGTCGGCTCGTCGAGGATCAGCAGGTCGGGATGCTCAAGCAGGGCGTGGGCCAGGGCCACCCGTTTCCGCTGTCCGCCGGAGAGGGTTCCCATCCGGGCGGAAACGTCCGGTATGCCGAGCTTGTCCAGAATAATCTTCGCCTCGGTCTCCAGACTCCACGCTCCGACGGCATCCATTTTTGCCGTCAGGTCATTCACCTTCTCCAGCAAAGCCCCGGTCTCCCCGTCGGCAGACGAAAGGCGGCGGCAGGCCTCTTCGTAGTCGTGAATCAGACGGAGCGTCTCGTTTTCGGAGGAAAAGATCGTGTCCAGGACCGACATCTCAGGATCGAACGGCGGGTTCTGCGACAGGTAGCGGACCACCGGCGAACCGGAGAAGTAGATCCGTCCGGAATCGGGTTCCTCTTCCCCGGCAATCATGCGGAGAAGCGTCGTCTTCCCGGCACCGTTCGGGCCGATCAGGCCGACCCGGTCTCCGGCCTCGAGACCAAATATCACTCCTTGAAGAATCGGTCGTCCGTCGAAGCTTTTGCTGACGTTCTCTACGGTAAGAATGCTCACGTGCGGTTCGGAAATTGCTGTTGGGTTCTGCCGGTCCGGTTCGTTCGGAACCGGAAGATATGGCACCGAACGAAAAGGGCACTCCCGAAGGAGTACCCTTTGTTCGTTCGATTACGTTTCCGTTTGTCCCCTGACCGTTGCGTCGCGGACGGAAGGGCTTTCTGCAAAGGCTTACATCGTCACGCCGTCGGTCTCCACCGAAGAGGATTCCGCCCGGGCCGAGACACGCTCTTCTTGCGGAATGCGTTCTCCCAGACCGAGTTCGCCGACCCAGCGATAGCGATCGAAGTTCTCCAGATTCTTGTTGCAGACGATCTGGAAGCAGGTGGAATTCCCCTGTGCGGCGATATGGACCGACCAGCCGAGGAAGACCTGCCAGAGACGGAACCAGAACTGGCCGTACTTCTCCTCGACTTTCGAGCGGTTCCGCATCCAGTTGTCGTACCAGCGGTCGATTGTGATCGAATAGTGGATGCCGATGTTCTCCACCGAGTGGATTTCGAACCCGGCCTTCTCCAGATTCTTCACAACAAAGCTGAGAGGCATACTCGCATCGGCGCCGGAGAAGATATACTTGTTCATGAACAGACCCCAGACAAGGCTTTCCGGATGGACGCCCGCCTTCAGTCCGGCGATCTGCAGGTAGAACAGACCGTCATCCTCCAGCATCGAGTTGATCTGCTTCATGAACTTCCGGAAGTTCTTGACGCCGACGTGCTCGGCCATTTCCAGACAGGAGATCTTGTTGTACTTCCTGCGCGGGATATCCCGATAGTCCATCCGCAGGATGCGGGCCGAATCGCTGTACCCTGCCTCGGCAATCTGCCGCGTCGCGTAGGCGGCCCCCTGCTCGGCAATCGTCACCCCCGTGGCGTCGGCCCCACGTTCCCGAGCGGCGTAGAGGGCAAGCGTCCCCCAACCGCAACCGATGTCCAGCATCGACTCACCCTGTTTCAGGTGAAGCTTGTCGCAGACAAGGGACATTTTCTGATCCTGCGCCGACTCCAGATCCTGCTTCAGGTCGGTGAAGAAGGCACTCGTGTAGATCATCCGGGGACCGAGAAACCAGTTGAAGAAATCATTGCCGCGGTCATAATGTTCCTGAACGATCCGCTCATCCTGTTTCTTCGAGTGGATCGTGACTTCCGGAATAAATCTTGTCAGGAAGAACTTGACGTGATCGGCCACCAGCTTGTAATTGACATATTGGGTCCGGTTCCTGAGGAAATCCCGGAAATCCCCTTCGATGTCAATGCGACCGTGAATGTAATCTTCAATGAGCGTCGCCATCGGGACTGTGTTCGATCCCTTGTATCGCGAACCGACTTTCGGTCCCGGGACGATGACGGTTTCAGGTTGTGTTGCCAAGAATAAACTCCTGGTGTCTTGATCGCTGACCAGTAACACCTGTTAGTGATTGGATTGGTACGGTATGCGAACTCAGGTGAAGGACACCTGATCGATCCCAAAGTCACGCTTTGAGAAACTTTCGGAAACAGAGAAGATACACAACTCGGAGAAAGGAAAAACGGAGTTGTGAAGATTTATTTGTCGGAGGACTTGCCGTTTTGGTGGGTGCCTCGGCCTGAGGTTGGGGACTATCACATCACCACAGGATTACGACATGGCAGAACGGTTATGCCCTTCAATCACTTCGAGAAGGGCGTTGAAGCGCCGCTCCCCCTCTTCGGGGGGACCGAACCGTGGGGGAAAGATCGTGCGCATTGTCAGAGGTTTTCCGGAAGGGGAAGGGTTGCTGACTCTGGGCGTGACGATATGCCAGACCGGATCGCTCTCAACCGGCGCAAAGAGCGTTCGGTCCGGAACGAACTCCTCGGAAACCCCATGCAGTTTGAACCCGACCACGTCGGATGTTCCGTTCGACTTCTCTGAGTGAACTCCATCCCACAAGGCAAGCAGGGCATGAGAGTTCCGGACGATGTAGGCTCCCAACAGACCATACTGCCGGACTCTGGCCCCCTCCCCGGTGCGAATCTTCTCCAGTGTATTTCCCTCAGCCGGCGGGAGAACAAAGGACTCCCGGGCTTCGGCAAGCAACCTATCGAACTCCGCAATCGATCCGGGTGTCTCGAAGTCCGACTTGTAGATATCCTCCGGCATCGGCAGAGGGACGACGATCTGAACGTTGCAGGC
>CAMLOB010000434.1 GCA_946481475.1 uncultured Chlorobiota bacterium
ATTCTTCGACGAAGATAACCGGAGAGAGACTGGTGGTTCGCGTCACCGACATCACCGGGCGCACAATCAGCAGACGGGAAGTATCGGGGTTGATGTTTCCTCTTGCACTGGAACTCCCTCATCCCGGCTTCTATATCTGCGAGATTATCGGCAAGGATCGGGTGGAACGATATCCGCTTATTTGCCGGTAGACCGGATAATGACGTGAGGAGGAGAGATCCTGCCGGAAGAGACCGCTTTCTTCCGGATAAGGAACGGACGGAAACCGGGTTCGCGCTGATGCGAGCCCGGTTTTATAGTTTTTGCTGCAATACCCCAAAAGCCGGTTCGACTACCCGCACGAAAAATTTTTCTTCCTTTTTCCTCTTTAACCGCTCCTCCCCGATCTCTTAACCGCCCGCCTGTACCTTGTACGCAGAGTTTTGATGCAACGGTAATCAACCACACAACATCAGGAGACGGAACAATGCGTACTCGTTTTTTTGCACTTGCGCTGCTGACGGCTTTCACACTTTTCGGAGGAATGACGGCAACCGGACAGGTTCCCCGGATCTTCACCTGGCAGGGAGTTCTTGCCGGCAACAACGGAAACCCCATGCCGGACGGGAACTATCGGATCACCGTCTCGCTCTACAGCGAAGCGTTCGGCGGAGCCCCCCTCTATACGGAAAGCCAGACGGTATCGATCAACGGCGGTCTGTTCAGTACAATCATCGGCGGACAGGAACCGATACCTGCATCGCTCCGGTTCGACGGGCAGTATTTCATCGGACTTTCGGTAGAGAACGGCCCGGAACTGCAACCCCGCACTCCCCTGACCACTGTCCCCTACGCCATGAATTCGGTACGTGCGCAGGAGGCGACAAGGGCGGAGACAGCGGCCGGGCTTGAGGGGGGAAGCGTCAGATCGATCAACGGTCGGGACGAGACGATCACCATCGTCGGCGAAGGGGGAACCACCGTCACGACCAGCGGTTCCACGATCACGATCCGCTCGGATGAGAACGGGACCGGAGTGTCGCTTGGCGGCGATCTGGCCGGAACGCTTCCGAATCCGCAGGTGGTGAAGTTGCAGGGACGATCGGTTTCGGCAGCTTCCCCCTCAACAGGACAGGTCCTGAAGTACAACGGCACCACCTGGGCTCCTGCAGAGGACGAGGGAAGCCTCTGGAACGGAATCGGGGACAACGTCTTTCTCACCGGGCGGAATGTCGGCATCGGAACAAGCTCACCGTCGGAGCCGCTGGAGGTGCAGGGGCGAATCAAGGCAACGCAATTGCAGATGACATCGGGAGCCGAAAGCGGACGGCTGCTGGTTTCCGATGATCTCGGCAGAGCCGGCTGGACCTCGCGCATCCGGACGAAAGGGAGTGATGTGATGGTGACGAACGAACTGGGAGTCGGGCTTCCCGACACGCTTTCGCCGGATGGCCCCCTGCACGTGATGTCATCCTACTCCGGTTTCAACCCGGTTGCCACGCGCACCGCAATTATCGAAAACAAAGGGGAAGTGAGTCTGTCGATGCGCACCGATTCCGGACGTCGGGCACGGATCTACTTCGAGCGTCCGGTCGGTCAGGAAGGGGCATTTATCCAGAACGACAGCACGCTCGTGGTGATCGGCAAGCACAGGTTTACTGCAATCAACGGCACCAGCCAGTCCTACCGCTTCTATTTCGACAACGCCGGAGGACGCCTCGGCATCGGTCGCTACCCGGAAGCAAACAAGCTGGAAGTAAACGGCAGCGCTTCGAAATCGACGGCCGGCGACTGGCTGGCAAACAGTGACCGTCGGATCAAGACGGAGATCAGAACGGTGGAAAACGGACGGGAGACGCTGATGAAAATCCGCCCGGTCACCTTCCGCTACACCGACGAGTGGATGGAAAGGCACCCGGAGATTGAAGACCGGACATACTACAACGTGATCGCCCAGGAATACCGCGAAGTCTTCCCCCACGCAGTGAAGGGGAGCGGAGAATATCTGGAAGGAGATGGCGAAGAAGTCCTGCAAGTAGACACCTACGACGCTCAGGTGGTAACGATGAAGGCAGTACAGGAGCTGATCGAGGAGAATCGGGAATTGCGGAAACGGATCGAGCGACTGGAACGAATAAACGACATGGTTGATGGCCAGTAGAGAAGGCGATCCTCCTTCTGCTTCAGAAAGGAAAACGGGAATGCACACGTGCGTTCCCGTTTTCACTTTCAACCCTATCAGCAGAGAAGCTCGGCCACCTCTCTAATGTTTCAGATACATCCCCCCGGAGAACGAAGGGGCGGCAAGCGTATTCTCGCCGAAGATCGGAGAAGTGATCCCGAGAGCAAATCCTGCATGAGGGGTGAACTGCCAGGCAGCCTCAAAGCCGAGGGAAAGATAGCTCTGATCGTTTGCCGATCCCCCGCTCACTCCACCGACCACATCCGCATCACCGTTCCTCAACGAGCCGACGCCGCTCAGTCGTCCGATCGCCGTCCACTTTTCGGCAAAGGTATAACCGAACTCGGCACCGTAGAGGACCTCATCGGAATAACCGGCCGTTCGATTGTTCCATCCTCCATGCAGCGAAGCGTAGGCCGGAACCGGATAGAAGGAGTATCCCAGACCGGCCGTCAACGCCTGGTTGAACTCCCCGTCCCCTGTCAGCAGTCCGTTCGGCTGTTCACTTTCTCCCAGGGGAACACCCAGTTTCAATCCGGCTGTGACGACTGCCGGACCGCTTCTGAACAGCCCGATCCGCACTCCAACCTCCGCATCGGCAATGCCGGTCAGGCCATCTTCCTCAGTATAGGCAAACCCGCTCTGCCGAACCACCTGACGACTCAACATCAGACGCTTGACAAACGGGAGATAGAGAATTCCGGTGATGCCGTTGGTCAATCCGTGTTCGCCGTAGAAGCTGAGCGTGTAGTCGCTGAAGGTGGGGATGGTGGTAACACTTCCGTCCGTTCCGTAATACATGTCGGAACGGACGACGTTCAGGCCGAGTTTGTAGTAGCCTCCCCCCTTTTCCTGCGGCCATCCCTGGGCGACAAGTGTCTGTGGACCGCAAAAAGAAACGGTCAGAAGGACGGAACATGCGAAGAGTACTGTCGCAGTGATCGACGGAAAGCGGACTGGAATCATCGGACTATTCAATCGGCATCAATGTGAATGTATGAAGAAGCGGCGGCGGAAAAATCCGGCTCGATATCGCTGCTTCTCCGAACCTGATGCCCCTGTATTCCATTTCGATCCCGACCTATTCCACAGATTCTCCCGCGAAAAAAAATCCGGACGCGGCAGAGAGGACCGATAACTCCGCTACAGAATGGGGATGCAGACTTCCGTCACAAGATCCTCGGGCGGTGTAGCGGCCGGATCGTTCAGATAGATCTCGAACGGCGGCGCATTACGCAACTCCTCCCCGCTCTCCGGCAGCCAGTTTCTGTAAGCCGCATTCCACGTTTCCCAGAGCTGATCGTACGGCCCGCGATGCAGGAACACGGCACAGCGGCCGGCATCGACGTGCAACAGCTCTACCCCTTCATCGGCCGGGATCTCCAGCTCTTCCCTCAACTCCAACGCGGCCTGGAACCGGCATTCCTCGGCGGGAGTCGTGGAAGGATCATCCGGCATGATGCCGAAACAACGTCCCGTCGCCCCCCGCAGATCATGCCTCAGACAGTATCGCTGAAGCAGGCCGAAAGCCCGCTGCGCAGCCTGTGTGAACGTGTGGTTGACAAGGCCCCGCGCCGTTGCCTGCATAACTGTGAAAGAACCGAGATCTCTGATTTCCGGTGTCATGTTCGCTTCTGGAAGATTGATTGATAGTGGCTGTATAAACCGGCTGATATCATCCCGATGTCCGGCTTTCCGCAGTGCCGAAGGAGTGGTCCCGAACGTCCGCTTGAACGCTTTGGTAAAAGCGGTCGGTGTCTCGAACCCTGCGGCAAGGGCGATCTCGGTGATCGGCCGATTGGTCCGGACAATCTCCAGAGCCCCCTTCTCCAGTCGTTTGCGTCGGACATAGGCCGCCACCGGTTCCCCGACAAAGGCGGAGAAGATACGGTGGAAGTGATAGGGTGAGTAGCAGGCAATCGCCGCCAGATCCTCCAGCGGGAGACCGTTATCGAGATGATCGGAGATATAGCGAAGGACCTGTCGAATCCGTTCATGATGATCGGCCGTTGTAGCGCTTATCGCCGTCGCCTGTTCGCATGGCAGTTCCATGATCCAATACTACGACATCACCGGCACATCCCGCCACTCCAT
>CAMLOB010000435.1 GCA_946481475.1 uncultured Chlorobiota bacterium
GACCTACTTTTCAGGGCGAGTTCGTTCGTGGGTGGTTCCGGGGGCTGACGCCCCCGGTTACTGACTGTACAGAGATGTCTATCCTTCGTTCTCCCATCCTCGCACCAGCTCCACCATCAGTCGCGCACCGAATCCGGTCCCTCCTCTGGGTGTGTAGCCGTAGGGCTTCGGGTTGATGCCGACTCCGGCGATGTCGATGTGTGCCCAGGGATAGTCGCCGATGAAGTGCTGCAGGAAGAGTCCGGCGGTGATCGCTCCGGCCGGACGACCTCCGGTGTTCTTCACGTCGGCCACGTCGCTCTTGATCTGCTCCTCGTATTCTTCCCAGAGAGGAAGCTCCGTGACGCGCTCGTAGGTGTGGTCGGCCGCCTTGCGGATACGGTTCTTCAGATCGTCGTTGTTCCCCATCAGTCCGGCGGAGTAGTGTCCGAGGGCGATCATGCAGGCTCCGGTCAGCGTCGCCAGGTCGATCACCGCCGCCGGTTTGTAGCGGTCGGCATAGGTCAGTCCGTCGGCCAGGACAAGGCGTCCCTCGGCGTCGGTATTGTCGATCTCGGCGGTCTTGCCGTTGAGGAAGGTGATCACGTCACCCGGTTTGTAGGCGCTGCCGGAGGGCATGTTCTCGGTGGAGGGGACCAGGGCGACGACGTTTCTGTTCAGACCCAGCTTTGCGATGCCGTACATCGCGCCGACCACCGCGGCGGCTCCCCCCATATCCATTTTCATGTCGCTCATGCCGGCCCCCGGCTTCAGCGAGATGCCGCCGCTGTCGAAGGTGATCCCTTTGCCGACCAGAACGATCGGCTTCTCTCCCTCGGCCCCTCCGTTCCACTCCATGATGATGAAGCGGGGAGGATTCGTGCTCCCCTGATTGACCGCCAGCAGACCTCCCATGCCGATCTCCTCGATCTCCTCTTTCTCCAACACCGTCACGTTAACTCCCAGTTCGGAGAGTTCGCGCGACCGCTCGGCGAGAGCTTCGGGATAAAGTTCGTTCGACGGAGCGTTCGCCAGATCGCGGGCCAGAAGCGTCGCCCCGGCCATCCCCTCACCTTCCTGCACGGCCTTCCGTACGCTCTGGACCGATTCCTTTGTGTCGGTCAGGACCGAGAGCTTCTTCAGGGTTTTCTGTTTGCGGTCCTTCAGCGTAATCAGCTTGTCGTACCGATAGTTCGCAAGAAGGGCTCCCTCCACCAGATGGGTTGCCACCCATTCCCGTTCCATCCCTTCAATTGCCGGAAGGAGAAGGGAGATGCGTCCGCCGCTGATGGTGGCCCCCTTTGCCGCCGCACTCGCACCGGCCCGACGAAGACCCTCTGCGTTGATCTTGCTGACCGGGCCGAGCCCCACAAGGATAACGCGGGGAGCCTTCGGGTTGCCGGTATAACCGACGGCTACGGAGTCCTTTGCCCCGGTAAAGTCCTTTGCGTCGAAGATCGCTCCGGTCTGCTTCCAGAGTTTCTGGATTCTTTTCGCCTCTTCGGCAAACACTTTCTTGTCGCTCGGGACAAAGACTGCGACCGCATCGGCCGAGAGTTTTTTCGGATCGAAGTGCTGAACGGTAACGGACATGATAGTTCGTAGATGGTGGTTGATTACAGCTGTATTGTCAGTTCATGAGATTGCCTGTTGTCGGGGATGATCGAGGGGGAGCTATGAGCTTTGAGCTGTCAGCTATGAGCTTTGAGGGGGCGGCTGTCAGCTTTGCGTCTTTGCTCTTTGCGTCCGCCGCGGCGGATTGCGTGATTCCGGGTGGAGGTGAGTGGTCAGCTATGAGCCTTGAGCTATGAGTCATGAGTGGTTGGCTATATGCCTGACAGGGTTTCCAATTCCCGACTATTCAACTATCAAACCGCCAACCATTCAACTCCTTTGCTTCGACTCCACACCGGATTCATCGCCATCTTCCGGGGCTCCCGGCGTCGGCATAAAGCCGACGGCTATCGCAACCCTCGCCTCCTGACTCTCACACTCACAAACTCTCTCACTCCCATTCTATCGTTGCCGGCGGCTTCGAACTGATATCGTAGACGACACGGTTGATGCCGCGGACTTCGTTGATGATCCGGTTGCTGACCCGGGCCAGAATTTCGTAGGGGATGCGCGACCAGTCGGCCGTCATACCGTCGGTGCTGGTGACCGCCCGGACGGCGCAGACGTTCTCGTAGGTCCGTTCATCTCCCATCACGCCGACCGAACTGATCGGCAGCAGGACCGTGAAGGCCTGCCAACTGTTGGCGTACTCGCCGGAGGCCCGCAACTCGTCGATAAATATAGTATCCGCCTGGCGGAGAACCTCGCATCGTTCGCGGGTAACTTCCCCCAGCACGCGGACAGCCAGTCCGGGACCGGGAAAGGGATGCCGCTCGATAAATTCTTCCGGTATGCCCAGCATTCTGCCGACCGCTCTGACTTCATCCTTGAAGAGTTCGCGGAACGGTTCCACCAGACCGAAATTCATCCGTTCCGGGAGTCCGCCGACGTTGTGGTGTGTCTTGATCGTCACCGACGGACCCTTGAAGCTGACCGATTCGATTACGTCCGGATAGAGCGTCCCCTGGGCCAGCCACTTTGCGTCGCTGAACTTCTTGGCCTCCTCCTCGAAGACCTCGATAAACGTGTTGCCGATCACCTTCCGCTTCTTCTCCGGATCGACCACTCCTTCAAGTCCTTTCAGAAATTGCTCACTTGCATCGACAAAATCAAGCGGGATGTGGAACCGTTCGCGGAAGAGTTCCACCACCTGCTTCGATTCGTTCTGCCGCATCAGGCCGTTGTCGATATGGATCGGCACAACCTGATCGCCGAGTGCCTCGTGGAGCAGGACGGCGAGAACCGTGGAATCGACGCCGCCGCTGACCGCACAGATCACCCGGTCGGAGCCGACTCTCTCACGAATTTCCTCTTTTGCCCCTTCGATGAAGGCGCGGGCGTTCCATCCCCCTTTTGCCTTGCAGATATCGTAGACAAAGTTCCGGAGGATCTCCGGTCCGTGCGGGGTATGGCTGACCTCCGGATGGAACTGTACGCCATAGATCTTTCTGTCCGGATTTGCGATGGCGCAGATCGGTGCGTTGTCGGTGTGGGCGATCACCCGGAAGCCTTCCGGCATCTTCGTCAGCGAATCGCCGTGGCTCATCCAGACGATCGACTCGGAGGGAATATCCCGCAGAAAGGGTTCGTCCGCCGCATCGATCCGCAGGTGGGCCCGTCCGAATTCCCGCCGGGCCGACCGATCGACCGCCCCGCCGTTCTGGAAGGCGATCAACTGCAGACCGTAGCAAATGCCCAGGACCGGCACGTTCAGCTCGAAAACTTCAGGATCGCTGTGCGGGGCGCCGTCGGCATAGACCGAGGAAGGCCCTCCCGAAAGGATCACTCCGATCGGATTGATCTCCCGAATCTTCTCCATCGGAATGTTGAACGGATGGATCTCCGCGTAGACGCCGGCTTCGCGCACTTTCCGCGCGATCAGCTGGGTGTACTGGGATCCGAAATCGAGAATAAGAATGGTTTCCGCGTGCGTCACGGTCGGTTCGGTTACGTACGTTCAGTGGATTTCTGAAAAAAGGAAACCGCAAATGTACGGAAGATTTGGAACCTGAGGGAATGTCGAAGTGCGATTTTCGATGGGCGAAGGATGGGGCGTTTGCATTCACGTTCGGATCCCGACGACCTCCAGTTGATTTTCCCATGCGACTTTTTCCCCACTCCCGTCTCCTACCCCTTGAACCAGACGCAGAGAGTGTCGAACTTGCAGCATCATGGCTATTTCCGGAAACGATCCGATCAACCTTCAGGAGAGAAAACGCCGTTTTCTCGAACTCCTTGAGCCGGTCCACGACAACCTTGCCCGCTTTGCCCGCTCGATAGCGGCCGGTGACGAGGATGCCCGCGATCTGGTTGGGGAGACCGTCCTGCGCGCTCTGGAGCATTTTGATGAACTGAAAGATGAGAAGGCGTTCCTCGGCTGGCTCTTTACCATCGCCGTCCGGCTGGGACGACGCTGGGAGAGTCGGAGGAAAACGTTCGGTCCGTACGACGAAGCCGAAGTTGCCCGACGCCCCTCCGAAGGAGTCTCTCCCGAAGTCCGACACGACATTGCGATGCTCTACAATGCCCTGCGGAGACTTCGCGAAGAGGAACGTGAGGCGATTATCCTCTTTGAAATCGCAGGACTCTCCCTCGAAGAAGTGCGGGAGGTGCGGGGAGGTTCCCTCTCCGGCGTGAAGTCGCGGCTGGCCCGGGGCC
>CAMLOB010000436.1 GCA_946481475.1 uncultured Chlorobiota bacterium
AAGAGTTGCGGCGATATTCCCTTCGATTCCGACAAATAACATCAACCGTTTCGGTCCGGAGACAACGTTCAGAGGGGCATCGCTGACCAGACGTTCGGTAGTCGTTTCCGGGGAGCTGCTTTTGGTTGCCGATACATTCTGATCTGCGATCAGGCGATCATCCGCCATTTCGGCCGACTTTCCCGGAGGAAGTGTTGTGGTCGATTGCCACTGCTCCACCGAGACCTTGGTGCCGATATCTGCGGCCAGAGTGATCGAAGAATCCTGTGCGTAGATGTTGCCGGAGTTGGCAACCGGCGGTGCGGTAACCGCCGCTCCATTCCGTGCCTTTTCGATCCCTTCGATGCCCCCCATCTCCTCGAACTCTTCCCTGCTGAAGGCCAGCGTATCTATCAAGTTTTGATAAGCGGCCCGGCCGATCGGAAGCGCAATGTAGACCGAATCGCTTGAGACGGGATCGCTGATTGCAATTCCGTCTGTCCGGATAGACGTTTCATTCTCTCGTCCCCCGCGAATGTTGAAGCTCTGATCGGGATTTATCTGAATTCCGTTTTCGCTGAGTATATCCAGAATCCGGGGGATCTCATCTTTGTAGGCAATACGCGGTTCTCCCGAGATGCTGTCCTGCAGGCTGCCGATGATCGACTGTGATTCGGTGGTCCCCTCCATATCGTCATTTGCTGATGCCGTTGAGCGATTACGTCGGGTTTCCGGTGTCAACGTCAGTTGCAGACCATCTGCCAGGAGAGGTTCATCCTCCGATCCTCCCAAGTCACCATACGCAAATGTCGGCGCATTCATGTCCCTTGCGGGAGTGTCGTACACTTCCTCGGTTATTGCTGCCGTGACATCGAGGTCCTGCCTGTTGTCTTGCTCAACCTTGTCAATCGAACGGTCCATCGGGATCGATTTCGGTGCAAAAAGGGCCGGAGAAGAGTCTTCCTTTCGCGAGGTCAATTCTTCCGGCGTCAGAGCGGCCATCATCTCTTCCGGCTCCGGGGTTGGGCTGTTGGGGGGAGCGGAGTACCGAAACTGCCGTTTTGCTTCCCTTTCCTCTTCGGCTCTTCCGTTTGCCGAACCGGCATTGCGCTCCTCCGGTTGTTCGATAACGGCATCAGCATGATCGGTATAATCCCGATCACTCAAACCGGTCGGTTCTTCCCGTTGCTGCCCTGCCGTACTCTCATCATTGAACACCATCATTCTCTCTTCGGCCCCCTCACCAAAGAATCTTCCATCCATCAGAAAAACACCTCCGACGATGCAAAAAAGCATCAGAGGAATCAGAATCGGGATCAAGCGTCGTCTTCTCCGGCGTTCTTCCGACCGATGGTCATTATCTGATGAGACCGGTGCGCGATCCCCCGAAGGGTCCGGGACGGCGCGGGATGGAGTCGGGAGAATTGCGGGAATCGGGGGGGCTGAAGGAGCCTCTTCCTCGTCGAATAGCGGTACTGCTCCGACCGGAGCCATCCCCTCTTCTTCCTGCAACCGGGCAAAGAGGGCATTCCGCATCGGCGTTGTGGGCCGTTGCAGAAGCCGTTCGTCGCGCGCAATCGACTGGAGCTTCAGATGCTCGCGAAAGAGCGCGCGCGCCTCCGGCGAGACCGAGAGTTTGTGGTGAAACTCCCCCTCGGCTTCGCTTGACAGCTCTCCGTCGAGATATTGCGATATCAGTTGTTCAATATCCATGTAGCTATTCATTCTTCAGATACTGGCTTAACGCCTTGCGGAGTGTTCTGCGTGCCCGACTCAATCGCATGCGGGCCGCTTCGTAGGTGACGCCGGTGATACGGATCACCTCTTCGTAGGGAAGATTGTTCAATTCCTTCAACACATAAATTTCCCGGAGCGATGTCGGGAGCATTTCCACACAGGCAAGAAGTTTGCCGTAGAGTTCCTCATCCTGAAGCGGATCCTCTTCACCGTACAACTCGGCAAACGATTCCTCGACCGGGGCCATCAGTCGCTCATCCCACACGTGATCCTCCTCGCCACTTTCGCTGAAGGCAATCGTCTTCTTCCGTTTTCGCAGATAGCTGATCGCGAGGTTGTGTGCGACCCGGAAAAGCCAGGCCCGCACACTCTGGACAGGATGATAGTCCGTCCCTTCTTCACGTTTTCTCTTTCGTTCCCTGAACAGCCGCACAAACGCTTCCTGGAACATATCGTCGGCAGCCTCGGGATGATCACGGAGAATCGTCCGAAGATAAGTCAGGATCTTCCCGTCGTAGCGTTCATACAGCCTGGTGTACGCGCGGTCATCACCTTCGAGAAATTGTTCGAAGAGAGCCTCGTCGCTCATCGGCGACGCCACTGCTGTTCCTATGTAGTCGTGTGAATCGGGCACGAAAGTTTCGGTTGTTCATCCTCAACGCAGGGGGACGACGCAGAAGCCGGTCCCCTGTAACACAGAGGATTGCCGTCAATTCAAACGGAATATTCGCAACGTTCCCATCTATCCTCCGATCTGGATCATCACTCGTCCGTTCTGGGCCAGAAGCTCGTCGGCCGGGGGATGCTCTTCCGGCTTTTCGCTGAGGGCCTGAAGGAAAATATCCAGAATATCCCGGTCACTTCCTCCGGACCGGAGTGCCTCCCGGAGATCGAACTCCAGAGGAGAATGGAGACAGGGCATGATTTTTCCCTCCGCCGTCAGACGCAACCTGGAACAGCTCTCGCAGAACGGAGCCGACATCGAGGCGATCACTCCCACGCTCCCCCGGTTGAGCCGGCCATCCCGCTTGCGGACCAATTGGAAGTCCCGACTGATCGGCGAATGCTTCTCGGGAATCTTTTCCAGTCGATACTCCTTCCCGATCTCCTCCAGCATCGAGGCCATGGGAACAAATTTTCCGTCCGACCACGCATTCCCGGCAAAAGGCATAAACTCGATGAAGCGGACAGCTACCGGATGTTCCTCCGTGAACCGGGCGAAATCAAGCAGCTCGTCGTCGTTGATTCCGGCCATTATCACGGCGTTGATCTTCAGATTTTCGTAGCCCGCCTCCAGAACCGCCTCGATTCCCTCGATGACCTCGGTCAGCTTATCCCGACCGGTAAGTTCCGTGAATCGTTCCCTTCTGAACGTGTCAAGCGAGATATTGAAGGCATCGATAAAAGGACGAACTGCCGGAAGCTTCTGGCCGAGGAGAACGGCATTGGTCGTCACGGCCAGGGTCTCAAGTCCGGGCAGAGGTCTGATCCGCGCAATCAGTCCTTCAATACCGGCTCGTGCAAAAGGTTCGCCGCCGGTCAGGCGAATCTTCCGGATACCGGCCTCCACAGCAATCCGGGCCACCCGCTCGATCTCCTCGAACGTCAGCAGTTCTTCCCGACGTTTCCACAGGATATTCTCTTCGGGCATACAATACAGGCAACGAAGGTTGCAGCGGTCGGTGACCGAGATGCGGAGATAGGTATGCCGGCGACCAAATCGGTCGATCAGTTGCGAGGACATTGTTCTGATAGATCATCAATACTAAAGAGATCACGCAAAGTCGCAAAGAAACGCAAGGCGCGCAAAGAATTCTTTCCAGGCTTCGCGATAACTTCACCGAGGACGCACGGCACCGGAACGATCTTGTCTGCGTATCTTCTCCTTACCGCCAGCTATGAAACGTATCTCATATACCGTCGGCCGCTCCTTTGTGGGACGCCTTCCCAAAGGAGTGGATCTGCTCGAATCTCTTACAAGGATTGCGAACGAAGAGGAGATCCGGGCAGGACGCATCGAAGTCTTCGGATCGGTCTCCTCTCTCTCTCTTTCCCGGCTGAATCAGCAGACCAGGTTCAGCGAAACCATAACGCTTGAGGAAGGATACGACATCGGGTCGCTTGCCGGCACCGTCTCGCTCTTCAAGCGCCGTTCTCTCCCTCGTCTGAGTGGTGTTTTTTCCGATTCCGCCGGACGTATCGTTGCGGGGAACCTGATGCTCGGCACAATTGTCTTCTCCTGTGAGGTTGTTCTGACCGAATTGGTCGGTGGGTCTCTTTCCCGGGACTTCGATATGGAGACGGGACTTCCTCTCTGGAAAAATGCTCTGATGATTGACGTCTCGACCGACGAGTCGTAATCGTCGGTGAAAGGAGGAGTATGTTATGGAGTCTTAACATTACAGGCTTGTTAGGCTTGCGTAACATTGCAGCGTTCCTGCTGCTCCGGCCGCATGGAAAATGAAGTTCTTCTCGACATCTACATCGACTTCACAACAGTAATTCTCACAATGCTCAGAGGAAGCAATTCATGAA